>JAIKVL010000012.1 GCA_024685775.1 Clostridia bacterium
TGCACTTCTTTTGTGTGAGCGAAGGCGGAAATCTGCTGTCATGTAATGAGTTGTCATAGTGGTAAAGAGTTTTTGTTATTGGATTTGTGTGCCGAAGCACTTTTGAATTTTGACAGTGCTTTATCAAGGTAAGCCAGGCGAAGAGCAGCAAGGCCGAAGCAAATTATTTTCACCCCTTGCGGGCTTTAGCAGAAATTAGTATGACCCACGGCTCACGGCTCATTTGTTTGAAAATAATTTGTGTAGCCAAGGCCTCCGGCCAGCCTTGCAGCACAAGAATGGCGATTTACCTTTGTAGTGGCAAAATCATAAGTGTGCTTCAGGTATGATAACAAAAGCAAGTGAAGACAAAAGCTCCATGGTGACAACTCAATGATAGTAGATTGCCCGCTCACATAGAGATAAGAAGCGCGTACCGATTTAGCAATATCCGTAGAGTCAGGTGGACTTGGAGAAATAAGGGAATGTATCGGTAGGGAGCGGACGCAAAAACGAAGCAGCAAGAAAAATGTTGGAAGTATTGGAAAAAAGAGTGGAACCGAAAATCAACACTTTTATCGTTACGTTTGAAAACTCGATCAATATGTTGCAGGAATACTGCCAAGCGGAAGATATCGCACGCCCTATTTATGAAACCATCGACGACGAAGTCTATGAAAACAACAGCCACAACTTCACCGTCCGTTGCTCTCTGAACGGCTACTACACCGACGGTGAAGGCGCCAAAGTAAAGGATGCGAAAAAGCAAGCGGCATATAAAATGCTCCGATTCCTCGGAATCGTAAAAAAATAAAGCACAAAGCAACGAAAAGGATACAATTTATGGAACTCAAAGAAATACAACTCGAAAAATTCAAATCCATCAAAAATCCGGTCAAGATCGAATTGAACGATGCGGATCGATTCTACACTTTTATCGGAAAAAACGGATCGGGTAAAACCAACGTTTTGCAAGCGCTGCGGAAATCGCTGACTTGGCAAGGATACTCTTATCGCGAAAAAACCGAAGAGATCATTTCGCAATACGTTTTGGAAATAACGGATTCTGAAAAGAAAGACTTTTTCAATTCGGTAGAATTAAACGAAACCAATAAAAGGATTACCGTTTTATTTTTCAACGGCGAACCGGACGTTCGCAAAGTGAAAGCACCTGCACTTAATTCAAAGTGGACTCAGTATAAACAAGAACTGGAAAAACTGGAAAAAGAAATCGAAAACTCCGCAAATTCTTACATCGAAGAACTTAGAGAAATCGAAATAGATTATGCAAAAGAATCATATTTTGAAATACCGGTTAAACTCGAAGATTATCGCGGGAGTCTATATTCTCTAAGGAAACAAGACATTGATTCGAAAATCAAAGAGATAAAGCGCGAAATAAATGAGATAAAAGCATATATTAAAGAGGCATTTCCAGAGGATTCTTTTTCGCTTGCACTCAACGATTATTTCCACCATTATCCTTTTGCTTTTCGTGAAATAACGCTTCATGAAATCAAAGAAGATGCAGAATTGGAAATCAGCCCCATTATCGCAAAGAGTTTGAATTTAAAAAAAGAGGATCTCGAAGCAGCAAATAAAGAATTAAACCGTGAAATAAAAAAAATAAACGCTCAACTGAAATCATCATTTTCAGACGTTCACGAAAAAGTCAAAGAACTCAACGAAACCGTTGAAAAGATCGAAAAACTTTTTGACAATGCAAATGATCGGAAAAATAAAATTGATGAAACGCATAGAAAATTTTGCGAAATATTAAAGGATAATGTATTCCGAACCGGCTACTATATCGACAACGAGAACACGCTTCTGTTCTATGATCGAAACGGTATACACTACAACAAAGAAGCGAACAATCGTCTTAACTTAAACTCGCAAAATCCGATCTTTGATGCCTTTGATCGGTATCTTCAACAGGCGAGTTTCTATAACAAGGACGAGTCCATATTTAAAATTAAAGAACTCTCCGAATCAAGGCAAAAGCAAATCGTAGAAAAAATCAACAAAGGATTCTTGCAAAAGCACGTTCCCGACTTTGATAAAGTCGAGATCAAAGAGTTTCGTGCGACGATCGAAAACGGAGAACTGAAACTTTTCGTTATTGAAAAAGACGGAACGAAAGTCGATTTTAACGGAACAAGCCTCGGTAGGCGGTGGTATTTGACGTATCGTTTTGTAAAACAGCTTTTGAAAAAAGACGATTTTTTGTTTATTGACGAGCCCGCCGCGTTTTTGCACCCGCAAGCGCAGACGGAATTCAAAAAAGAATTGCAAGACCTCGCAAATAAAGGAATCTACGTCTTCATTACGACCCACAGCCCTTATATGATCTCCGAAAAATGGCAAAACGTTTACAACGTTTCCATGACGGAAAACGGAACAGCGGTTACAGAATTCGGCGAAGAAGACGACATCTGTAAGAAGATCAAAGAAGAGTTAGGCATCTTAAAAACGAACGATCTCCTCTTTCATTTATCAAAAACACTTTTGCTTGTAGAAGGCGTTGCGGATAAAGTCTGCGTGGAAAAATTCGCAGAACTACTGGGTTATTCATTAAACAATTATGACATCCACGTTTGCGACGGCGAATCCATATTACAAATGTCTTATCTATGCATTAAGGAAAAGATAAAATTCAAAGCAATTTTAGATAACGACAATAAATACAAGGGCAAAGACTATGCAAAAAGTCATACGCAATATGAAAAAATTATAAAAGAAATAGAGTCTAATCCTGAAAGTTGCTTTTTTATTGGTGAAGATGAGAAAGGCTGCTTAGAAAGCTACTTTAAAGACGAAGACCATAAGTTTTCTTACTATGACAAAGAAAAAGGACGTTGGAAAATTGCCCAAAGAAAAATCAAAAAGATTCAGAGCAAAGATCAATTAAACCAACAAACCTTAAATAATTTCGAACAACTGTTCACTACCTTAGGTATCCCGAAGATTGACAACAAGAAAAGCAAGTGATACAATAATCTCGTGAATAACGTTACCGGTCACATCATTTATAGGAGGTGACGTTATGAAACAAATCAAGGAACTGAATCAAAAGAAGGTTGCGCAAAATATCGGCAAATTGCTCGCAGAGTCGGGTATGTCAAACGAAGAGATCGCCGAGCTTTTAGACACAACCCCACGGGTATTGTACTATTGGCAAAAAGGCAACCGGCTTCCGAACGCAAAAAGCCTGTTCGCGCTATCGCAAGTATTCAACGTTTCCATAGAAAGCATCCTCGTTTGAGGATGCTTTTTACGTTTTGAACGAGCGTTCATTGTATTGAAAACAAGCGCGAATTATAATGAAGAAAAAAAGGAGAACGGCAATGTCAAGATATAACGTAATCACGCTTTGGGAAAGCATTTATCCGAATCAAACCGACGTTTACGATTACACGGGCAGAAGAATGACAAAATCCGCAATCGGAAATCCGAACAGTCGCTACTGCCCTACCATCGATCATATCCGTCCTTTATCCAAAGGCGGAAAGGATACTTTGAGCAATATCGTCTTGTGCAACAAAGAGACCAACGCCGAAAAGGGCGATTCTTTTCCCGATTGGTTTGCAAACGATAAGCACTACCAAGCAAAAAGAGCAAAAGGAACGTCGGACGAATACGACATTTTTCAACTGCAATAAAAAAGGAGGTGAGATCGATGAGCAGAGGAGGACACGGAGTTTCCGGGAACACTCACACGCAAGCGCAATGTGATCATTACGCAAACCAAAACAACCCGAACAACGCGGCGTACCAAGCGAACTTGGACAATCACGCAAACCAATGCAATCCGAACAATCCCGAATACGAAAACAGTCGGGATCAAAGCGACGAAGCATAAAAAAAGAGCGGTGCGAACCAAGTGATTCGCACCGCTTTTCGTTTCTTTCAAAGCCGATCAAAGTATAATCATTCCGCCACCTAAATCCACATACGTGGCGACGGTGCCGTTAAATTCGAAACCATAATTCCTCTCATCCGCGTAAACGGAGTACACGTTTTCTTCAAACGGGAACTCATATGCCTCGCCGAAGAACTCGAAATCCAAGCCGTCGAGTTCATCGAAGCCATAGGTTCCTTCCGTGATAAAGACGAAGATGACACCCTCTTCCCTCTTGCAAAAGGCGGCCGTGCAATCCTTATCCCCGTCCGCACCCGAGCGAGTAAAGGAACCGGAGCAGAAAAGATTATCAATCCCCATGGGCGCGACGGTATGTCCGGTGATCGAAAGAATATCGGTCCGATCGGTTTCGTCGTTGTGAATTCTGATGTAACGTTCTCCCCACCTCTTGGCGACAAACGCATTCGATTCCGAAAGGAAACTCATCGCGGTATCCGGTTTCATATGAAGGATCTGCGCCGCCGTATAGTCTTCGAAAGTGTAGACGTAAAAATTATTGTACGATTGACGTATCAAAAGATATTCCACGCCCCCTTCTTCAAAGACGTACCACTCGCCGAAGAAAGAAACGCCGAAATCGAGACCGATATAAAACGTTGTACCTGTTATCGTATAAATCACTTCGCCGCTGCTATCCCAAGCATACTCATTGCTATGATAATAGTCCTCTCCGTTCACGGAATTCGGATCCTCCAAGACCGCCTTGCACTCGGCGTACGTCAGCGGCGCAAGGATTCCCTCGCGGACAAACTCGTAAATAGGCTGAGCATGCGTCTCCAAGTCCTTCGCAAAAAGATAGGTAATGGTCGACCAGCTGTTTTTATTGTCGTCATACCGATACTCATAGGAATAGAACGAGATCGTGAGCGCAGACTCACTCGACTCGACGATCGGATTCCAATTTCCGCCCTCATCCTGATAAAAATAATAACGGAAGTAGTAGCTGCCGGCACCCGCGCCGAGCATCTTCGCATCCGCATCGTAAGTCCATTTGCCGATGCCGCCGCCGGTCACGGAATCCATATTTTCTTCGGAGATTTCGCCTTGGAAAGAATATGCCGTATTCTCCCCGAATTTATCGAAGAAGCCGAGCGTCTGATCTTCCGAAGGATCGTAAAGCAAATAGCAAAGTTCTCCGAAATAGGGGCGAAGGACGAGATCCTCGGGATCCTTCTCGTTCGGTTGATAATAGGCGATTCGGTCATCGAAACCTACCCAAGTAAGGATGGAGCCTTCCATAGACCAAGTACCTTCCAAATGGAAGCGTTCGGGGAGATCCGCGGCGGAAGAATACTCGCCTTCATAGCCGAACACGATCTGCTTTTCTCCCTTTCTGTTGAACGAAAACGTAACCACATTTTCACTGCCTTCGCCATTGGGTTCTTCGGATAATTGTATGAATCTTTCATAAACGAAATAGCAGACTTCGCCGACCGAGAACGGAGAAACCGCGCCGTTATCGACGTCGTAATCAAAGTAGCGAAGCGCATCATTGCCGTACGGAGTCTCCGAAAGAAAGAAACAGGTCGAATCCTCGAAGCAAACGTAATACGAAGCGATGGGATCGAGATCTTCCAGTTCATCCATCGAATGAATGCCATCATAAACGAAGCACATTTCAAAGGGGGAACGCTTTATTCTTGCCCGCAAGCTCATTTTTTATCATCGAAAGAATTAAAGGAATAGGTCACGCCGTTCTGCGAGTCTTGCCAAATTGCGACCGACTCTCCTTTCCAAAGAGAAAGCTCGCGCCCTCGAATGTCACGCCCGACAGATCGTAGGCGGCTTTATTGATAAGAAGGGTCGAGGTCATATCGGCGATCGCGTTATAGTTCGACGCGTCGCCCGAGAAACGCGCGACGATCGTGTGCACGCCGGCGTTCGCCTTGCCGTTATTTTGATAGGAAACGGAGACGCCCCGGGAAGTTCGCCCGCGATCAGGATCTTTTTCTCCGCGCCGTCATACACGAAGCGCGCGTCCTCAAACGTTACGCCCGACAGGTCGTAGGTCGCTTTCGCGACGCGAACGGTAACGGGGATGTTGCGGACGGGATCGTAATGCGCCGCGTCGGACGGAGTAAAGATGACGTTAAAGACCTTTTCTCCCCGCCGCGCCGACGGAAGTCGAAGCGTCGTCCTGCCAGGAGAATCCGGCGGGAAGCGCGATATCCGCAAGCGTCTGCCCGTAGGTCGCGCCGATCGTCGGCACGACGTACTCGGGGATTTCGAGCGGATTGCCGTTCTCTTGGCAAGCGGACAGACCGACCGCGAGCACGAGAGCCAACACAAGCAATACGACTATCGCGAGTTTCTTATTCATACATATTCTCTTTTCTTTCTTTTCCTTCTTTTCCTTTCTTCTTCGGGTCGGGGTTGACAATAAAAAGCATACAAAATGAGAGAAAAATCAATTGTCTTTTTAATTATATATTCATAATATAGCGCATAATCAACACTTTTTTCTCGATTTGCCGCAGAACTGTTTTTCGATTTTGATACGCCGCATCTCAATTCCCTCGTTCAAACGGTTCTGCGGCGCGTTTTGATTGACAGAGAATTCCGCAAATTATATAATTTGTTTTAGCCGAAAAAAACCGTCGCGCTTTGCGGGGCTGGCGAAACGAAGGCTGATCGGAGGAATAAAAATGAAACCGGAAAACGCGCATTTTAAGCTGCTTGCCCATTATCTCGAAAACGACTGCGAAACGCTCGAAGACGTCCTTGACTTCGCGCGAGCGCTCGAAGACGCCGCTTGCCCCGTCCTTACGAAGTATCACGGATGGGACGGAAGCGAAGAAGAACCGCTTCCCTCGATCGAAAAGATCCGCGAATTTCCCCTTTTCGATCCGACGACGAAGAATCCTTCCAACCCCAAAACGGGCTGGATGGCGGCGAAGCTCGAGCTCCCTTATATCGCGAAGTTCTTCGACAAAAAGGATTTCGGGAATTACGGTTTCACCTATTACACCGAGCTTGACCTCGATATTTATTGCGACGATCACGCGGTCGAGCTTTACTCCTATATGGGCGGAAATTTCGATCTCGGTTCCGCGCCGGACGGCAAAGAGCATTACGTCTTCGTTCGCGTGGACAGTCCGAATAAAAACCCGATCTCCGATCTCGTAACCCGCTACTATCTCACCGGACTCAAAGATTCGAACGCGCTTATCGCGAACGCGGCACGGTCGCTTCGCGCGGGATGCCACCTCTTATCCACTTCCAACCGCCGCGAAAACCTCTACCTGCAAGGTGAGATCGATATCCATAAATCCAAGCTCACGAGCGAAGAAAGAAAGACCTTTACGGAGTGCCTCGTCAAGACCGCGAACTACCTCATCGCGTCTTTGCGCGACGACACGATTCTTCAAAAGCTCAAACCCGCGCTCGCGATGCTGAAACCCGTCGCGGATTACGCCAAGAGATTTACCCTCTATTTCATCGGGCATTCCCATATCGACCTCGCTTGGAAATGGCGTTATCCCGAGACCCTCGAATGCATGAAGGGAACGTTCGAGACTCAGCTCAATCTGATGGAAAGAAACCCCGATTACACCTACGTCGAGACGTCCGCCGTCCTGTGGCGCGATATGAAAAAGGCCTATCCCGAATTTTGGAAAAGAGTCGAAGCCGCCGCAGCCAAAGGACAATTCGAACCGCAAGGCGGAATGTGGTGTGAGACCGACTGCCAATGCGTCGGCGAAGAAAGCTGGATGCGTCAGCTCGAATTCGGGCAAAAGACCGCCCTCGAACTCTTCGGGAAAAAGGCGACCTGCGGCGTCAATATCGACGCGTTCGGATTCAACGCGGGACTTCCGAAGATCCTGACGAACGCCGGACTCAAATACTTCGTCACGCAAAAACTGCGTTACAACGAATATAACCTCTTCCCCTACGTCCACTTCTGGTGGGAAGGCGACGACGGAAGCAAGATCCTGACCCTGCACGAATATCCCGGTCACTCCAACCATATCGAATTCGACGAGCTCGCGAAGACCGTCCGCGTCCATCACCTGACGGACGGATTCTATCATATTCCCATTCTTTGGGGCTACGGCAACCACGGCGGCGGTCCGCAACCCGTTATGATGGACAGGCTCGACGAACTCAAAAAGCAAACCGTCTTCCCGAATATCGAATTCTGCGGTCTGACGGAGTTTTACAAGATCCTGACCGAGACCGAAGATCTTTCGACCCTGCCGACGATCAAAAACGAACTGTTTTTGGAGACGCACCAAAAGACCTATACCGTTCAAGCGAAGACCAAATTCCTGAACCGCGAATGCGAGCGCGCGCTTTTGAACGCGGAAAGTTTGCAGGCGGCGACCGGGGATTTCCGCGATCTGACGAAGGCTTGGGAGACAGAGCTTTTCGCGCAGTTCCACGACATCCTCGCGGGAACGTCGATGCTCAAAGTCTATCTCGACCTTTACGAGGATTTCGACAAAGCCTTCGCCCTTCTCGACTCCGCGAATAAAGCCGTCTCGGAAAAGGCGCTCGGATCGGGCGACGAAGTCTACGTCTTCCACCCCGTCTCCGTCTCTTCGAACGCGCCTCTCGTCCTCGACAAGGCGCCCGAAAAGGACTGCGGTTTCGTCCTCGACTCGAACGGCAACAAACACGCTTATCAAAAGACTTTCGACGGAAAGACCGCCCTTCGCTTCGAAAATCTCGCTCCCTATTCTTTCCAAAAGCTGACCTTTACGGACGGCGCGCCGAAGAGCGCGATCACCGTTCGCGGGTGTGAGATCGACAACGGCGCGATCAAAGCGGTCTTCGATCCCGAAAAGGGCGCGATCACTTCCCTGATCTACGACGGCAAAGAATTCTGCGGCGGAGCGATCGGCAATTTCAGGATTTTGGAAGACACGAGAAGCCGCGATTACGACTCTTGGAACTTCGGTTTTACCGGCAAAGAGTGGGACGCGAAATGCTTCGGATTCGAGATCGCGGAGCAAGGTCCCGTCCGCGTCGTCGTCCGCGCGAAGTACTCCTTCGGGATCTGGACGGAGAAAAAGCCCTACTTCGGCACCTATCTCTGGCACACGCCCGCCGTCGATTACCCGACGAGCTTTTTGACGCAGGACTTCATTTTCTACGCGAACGACCCGATGATCCGCTGCGTGCTTCACGCCGATTGGTGGGAAAACGGAAAAGACCTCAAACTCTCGGCGCAGACGAACGTCCGAAATCCGAGAGCGTTCTACAAGGTTCCGTTCGGAAAATTGGAACGCCCCGTAAAGAGGGAGACTTCCTATGAAAAGGCGAGATTCGAAGTCCCCGCCATCACCTATTCCGACCTCGTCGGAGAGGACGGCTATTCCTTCGCCCTTCTGAACCGCTCCAAACATGGCTACGACGTTTTGGACGGTCGCGTTCGCCTGACCCTTTTGACCTCGCCGACCGGCGCGGACGTCGCGAAAGTCCCCGATCCGACCGCCGACCGCGGAAAGCACACGATCGAGTACGCTTTCCTGCCTCATAAAAACGATTTCGATCTCGACGACTTCGCGATGACCTACGAGAGAGGCGATATGATCCTCTCGGGAAGCGACGCGCCCTCCGTTCCTCTCGGGAAGACCCTTCTCGACGCCTCGGACGACGACAAGACGATCACGAGCGTCCGTCTGCTCCCCGACGGAAAGCGCTTCTACCGCACCCTCGGCAAGGACGGCAAACTCGGAAGCAAGATCAAATAAACGAATCAAACCGTTCGTTACGAAAAAAGCCTCGGCGCACTGCCGAGGCTTTTTCGTTTTCGGGTTCGATCAAACGGATTTTATCAAACGCGCGCGGTCTTTTTCTCGCCCGCTTTGATCTTGAACTCCGATTCGAATTTCTTTCCGTCCGCATAGACGGCGATCGAATAGACGCGATCGACGTCCGCGTTATTTTCTGCGGTGATCTCGAAGCCGCCCGCGACTCGCTTCGCCGAGAACGCGTTCGTCACCGTTTCGGATTCGTTCAA
>JAIKVL010000013.1 GCA_024685775.1 Clostridia bacterium
CGACGTTAAATTCGCTCGGAGAAGAGAAAAAGGTCTTTTTCGCATTCGTGAACGCCGCCGCCCTATTGATCGCCGAGATCTTGATTTTACCGCGTTATATCGGCGTTTACGCGCTCGCGGTCGGCGAATGCACCTTTAACACGGTCACCTTTATTATGGGATTATGCTTTCTTTGGCGCAAAAAGGCTTTTACCGCTAAGATCTTTCGCCCCGCGGTCGGTTCGATGCTCTTTGCGTTTCCGACCGCATTAATGACGAAACTGACCTTTATGCTATGCGAAAAGGTCGCCTTGCCCCTTTTTCTCTCGGGAGCGTTGGCGACCTTATTCGGATGCGGGTTTTATTTCGGATTGCTCCTCGTCTTCAAACCCGTAAAGAACTTAAAAGCGATCATTCTCCGCAATCCCGCGCGCGGAAAAGCGGCGAAGCGAGCGGCTTGATCAAACCGCCTTGACCTTTACGAGACGAGGAACGATCAATTTCTTAAAGAACGGCATAAGGACGAAGCAAAGAACCAAATTGACCGCCATAACCGTCAGTTGAAGCGGAAGCCTTGCGACCAAGTACACCCAGAAGGTCTTTTTCGTGGACGCATAAGCGTGCCACAGCGCGAACGTATTGAATCCCGCGCTGCAAACGACGAACGTCGTCACGAACGAGATCGCAAGCAGAATCTTTTCATTCAAAGGGAGATAGCGGATCAAACCGGGGATCACGCCCATCAGGGACGAAGCCAGCGTGATCAAAGGAAGCCAGGGACCTTTCGGCCAAATGATGCACCCGAGGACGTCTCCGACAAATCCGACGAAGAATCCCGCCGCAGGACCGAAAAAGAACCCCGCGATATAAGTCGGGATATAAGTAAAACTGACGGCGAAGCCGCTCCCGGGCATCGTGATCGTCAACGTGTTCAAGATGACGGACACGGCGGCAAGAAGCGCGACGTATGCGATATAGCGAGCTGAAAATTTCATAAAAAAACCTCCTATACAAAGAAGGTTCGATGAAAGATATTTTCTTACAACGAACGCAATAAGCCATCGCAGGAGAACCCTTTCGTTTGCAAACAACGTTCCATTTTGCAACACTTTACGCGGCTTATCTACTTTGTAATTCTATTGTAACGCGCCCGAAAACGGGTGTCAATCATTATTGTGCCGACACGGCTTCTTTCTTCTCTTTTTTTCCGCGGTAGCGATAGGTCGGAAGCGCGGAGAGGACGCGGGAAAGCTCGCCCGTCTCGTACTCGTAATCGGGATCCTTCCGCATATAAAAAGCGGTGTTTTGCTTCGTTACGAATAAGATCTCCTCTTTGGTTTCGAGGATCTTTTTCAGCGCGTCGTAGGCGATCTCGACGCTCTGCTCGCCTTTATTGCTCCTGCAAAGCTCGTCGAAGCAATCGTCGTGAAAGCGGAAAGCGAAGGTCATCTCGCCGCGAAGCGCGAGGATCTGCCCGTAGGTCTTTTTCAGCGAAGAGGGTTGGAAAACGAATTTCATCAAATTGATCAGCGCGAGAATGACGATCGCAAAGATCAAGACGACCGCCGCCTTCATAAAACAGTACGCCACGATGAGCAGCGCGCCGAGAAGGCTCGCGATCCCATACATCAACCATTGCGAGCGACCGACCATAAGCTCGTTGAAACGGCAATGGGCGCGGTAATCGTAAACGGTGACATTTTCACAAACGATAGGTTTTTCCATACTTTCACTCCGACTTGATTGTAACACGAACGCGCGGGCTTGTCAACGGCGCTTACAGCGACCAGTCGATCGACTCGCCACGCTTTTCCAAGAACTCGTTGACCTTTTTGAAATGCCCGCAACCGAAAAAGCCTGCGTGCGCCGAAAGCGGGCTCGGGTGCGGCGCTTCGAGGACGAGATGTTTCGATCGATCGATCAGCGCCTTTTTACTGCGCGCGTTTCCGCCCCAAAGCAAAAACGCCATCGGCTCTTCCCTTTCGGAGAGGATCGAGATCACGCGATCCGTAAAGGTCTCCCAGCCCTTCCCGCGGTGCGACAAAGGTTCGCCTCGGCGAACGGTCAAGGTCGCGTTCAAAAGGAAGACGCCTTCTTTCGCCCATTTTTCGAGAAACCCGTCCTGCGGTGGGACGAAGCCGATCTCGTCCTGCATTTCTTTGAAAATATTTTTGAGCGACGGTGGGATCTCCACGCCCGGGCGAACCGAGAACGCAAGCCCGTGCGCCTGCCCCGGTCCGTGATACGGGTCTTGCCCCAAAATCACGACTTTTACCTTCTCGTAGGGGCAAAGCTTAAACGCGTTGAAAATGTCGTACATAGAGGGATATACCGTCTTAGAAGCATATTCCTTCGCCAAAAAGGAGCGAAGCTCTTTGTAATACGGCTTCTCAAACTCGTCTTTCAGTATTTCATCCCAAGAATTTCCGATGTGTACCATAGATTGATTATATCACAGAAAACGAACCGCAAACAATAGCTTCCCGATAAAAAGGTCGCTTTTCCTCTCGCGGCTCCCTATTCGATTCCCGTATTAAACAAAAAAACCGTAACTTGCGTTACGGTCAATGGAGCGGGAGACGGGAATCGAACCCGCGAAAACCGGCTTGGGAAGCCGGCGCTCTACCATTGAACGACTCCCGCATCGTTATTATTATAGGAGAAAATAAGGAATAAGTCAATCGTAATTATCGGTCTTTGTAAAAATATCATACGTTCGATCTCAGATCGACTATTCTTCTCTTTTTCCGAAAAACAAGTACTGCTGCGCAAGACCCGAAAGCGAGCCGAACAGAGCGAGAAAATCACGGCGCATGGCGGCGGGCGGCGCGGTTTTACGAAAGACGTCCTCATAGACCTTTTCGATCCAAGTATCGACGGGGAAGACGTCCCATCTCGCGTAGGAGAAAAGCGCGACGCAATCCGCGACTTTCGGTCCGACGCCGGGAAGCGAAAGAAGCGATTTCAAAAGGTCGGGGGTGGAGAGTTTTTCAAGAGCGTCGAGATCGAATCCGTTCGCGACGAGCCTCGCCGTCTCCGCGAGATACCTCGCGCGATACCCCGCCCCGAGTTCTTTATAGAAAGTCTCTCCTTTTTCCGCCATTTCCTGCGGAGTCGGAAAAGCGTGATACCATCCTTTATCCTCGCCGAGAGCCGCCGCCAAACGGCGTAAGATCCCCTTGATCCTCGGGATATTATTGTTCGCGCTGACGATGAATCCTATGAGCGTCTCGAAATGCGGTTGGCGAAGAAGGCGCAGCCCTTTTCCCCTTTCGAGTCCTTCTTTGAGCTCCGGGAAAGCGGAAAGCTTTTTTCTCGCCGCCTCGTAATCGGTTTCGAAATCGAAAAAGGAATAAAAAAAGGACGGGTCGTCCGTTCGGATCTCATAGCCGCCGTCCGTCGGGGCGATGACCGCCGCTTTATCCGCGGAAAAGACCGAGAAAATGCCGTCCGATTCCTCATAACGAAAAATTTGACCGCATTCCAAAACGGAACGCGGTCGAAATTCTTCATCGTTTGAAACTTTGATCAGATGATCCGAAAGCAAGATCATTATTCCGCTTTTTCGTAAATGCTGACCTGTTTCTTATCCTTGCCGAGTCTTTCGAAACGGACAATTCCGTCTTTAAGAGCAAAAAGGGTATCGTCCTTGCCGCGACCTACGTTAATGCCCGGATGGATCTTGGTGCCTCTTTGTCTGACGAGAATATTGCCCGCGAGAACGAATTGACCGTCCGCGCGCTTGGTTCCGAGCCTTTGCGCCGCGCTGTCTCTTCCGTTTCTCGAACTACCTACGCCCTTTTTATGAGCGAAAAGTTGCAATTTGATAAACATATCATTTTACCTCCACACTTATAAACCCCGAATACCCGTCTCGGAGATCGGAAACGCTCTCGTAAAGCGTCCTCAAAATCACCTGACAATCTCGCCTCTCGGTTTCCGTCATTTCTTTCGGAAGAGCGAGAAGCAAAGCGCCCTCTTTCTCGTTTGTTTCATAGCGGGCTTTGACCCCCGCGACTTTCAAAACGCCGAGCGCCGCGCCCTGCAAGAGCGCCGATATGCCGGCACACACGACGTCGGATCCCTTTTCGGAATAACCCGCGTGCCCCCGCGACTCGATTCGGACGAAATCTTCGCCTTTTTTCGTAAATACGATCTTCGTCATTATTTGACGATCGACTTGATCAGTACTTTCGTAAAGGGCTGTCTGTGACCTTGACGCTTACGCTCGTTCTTCTTGGCTTTGTACTTGAAGACGATGATCTTCTTGCCCTTGCCTTGCGCGAGCACTTCCGCTTCCGCATACGCGCCCGCCACGGGATTCCCGGTGGTGACGGCGTTCTCATCGGAAACCAAAAGAACGTCAAACTTAACGGTATCGCCGACGTTCGCTTCGAGTTTTTCGACTTCGAGCTTCATGCCGCTTTCAACCTTATACTGTTTTCCGCCTGTTGCGATAATTGCGTACATACTTTTACCTCCTCTTACCAGTCTCGCTGAGTGGGGTGAGCAAAAAGCTACTTAAACCCTTATCAAGCGGCTCAAAAACAATGTTACCATCTTTCGATGCGAAGTGTCAAACAAAAAAACCTTTAATTATAAAATAATTACAGCATCTTGAACATCTTGTCGCGATCGTCGAAGAAACGAAGCGCGCCGAGTGCGACCGCGTCCTCCGGAGATTTCGGGACATTCACCCGCATTTTCAGTCGATCGGACAAAAATTCATCCGCGCCGTAGCTGTTCGCAAAACCGCCGACGAGCGTTATTCCCGCCTGATAGACGTCCATCACGAGCTTTTCCGGACACATCAAAGAGACGCTTTCGATGACGTCCGCAAGCCCCATCGCGACGTCCGACATCATCGGGAAGATCTCGTTCGCCGTGATCTCCGCCTGATGCGGCATATTGTCGACGAGGTTGCGCCCCATAACGTCCGCGCTGATCATTTGATTATCGAAAAACGAACCGATCTTTACGCGCAATTCTTCGGCGCGCGAAGGAGAGATCCCCAAGCGATAATTATCCGCGACGTACGAGCAGATCTTTTGATCGACGGCGTTTCCGCAAGTCGTTACCGAGCAGCCGGTAATGATCCCGCCGGGTCCGACGATCGCCACGTCCGCGATCGAAGCGCCCCAAACCACGATCAAATTATAATCGCTGGATAAAAGCGAACTGACCGCGATCGGAGTCTCCATCAAAACGGGGCTTTTGATATGCGCCGCCGCGAGGACGTTCTCATAATTTTTTCGCTCCACAACGGAAGTTCCGCAGCAGATCGTCGCGATCACGTCGAGCCGCGGAGAAAGGATCGTGCGCTTCGGGAGCGCTTTTCGGATAAAATCTTTGAGCATCAAAGTCGCGGCTTCCGCATTCTCGATGACGCCTTCCTTAACGGGGCGCAAGAGCGTCGCGCTCGTAGACTTCTCGCGAGAGCGCATATAGCGGCGCGCATCCGAACCCGAAGCAAGGAGTTTCAGCTTCCCCTTTTGCTTTTCGACGGCGACGACGGACGGCTCTTTCAAAATCACGCCTTTGCCTCTCGCCGCGATAACGGTGGTCGCGTAGCCCATATCCAAAACAAGTTCGTTAGCGATCATACTGTACTCCCAATTTCCTCAGTTCTTCTTTGAGTCTTTCGACGGGCAATCCGACGATATTCGAGTAACTCCCCGAAAACCGACGAACCGTAACTCCGTCCTGTATTCCGTATGCGCCCGCTTTATCCAAAGGCGAAAAATCTCGGATATAGCGGTCGATCTCCTCTTCCGTCAGGCGCTTCATCGTTACGCCCGAACGCTCGTAAAAACAAACCGTTTTTTCTTCGGTTTTGATCGCGACGCCCGTGTAAACGAAATGCGTTTTCCCGGATAATTCGAGAAGCATTTCTTTCGCCGCGGAAGGCGAACCGGGCTTGCCGTAATACTTGCCGCCTTTATAGACGAGGGTATCCGCGCTGATGACGACGCCGCCCTTCGGGACGGAAACGCCCGTCTGCTTTCCGAGCGCGAGATCGACAACTTTCTTATGCGGACGCACGAATGAAGAAATCTCGTCCCCCGATCCCGCTTTGATCTCGAAGCGATCGAAAATTTCTCCCAGAAGCTCCCGCCTTCTCGGCGAAGCGGAGCATAAGATTACGGTTTGCATACGGTCTTTTTCCACGCCTTTTTCGGTTTGTATCTAAAACTATTATACAGCTTGCGGGCCGACTTGTAAAGGGAAGAATTTTCCGAAAAACCCTTGGGTTTTCGCCGATCGCGAGGCATAGGAAAAGTCGGACGACTCATAAAATACCGTATGCGTTGGTATAAATTCGCAATCGTCCTTGCCGCGGGACTTCTCCTCGAAGTCTCGATCGCGGCGATCTCCTGCTTTCTGATCCAAACGAACGGGACGTGGGTCAAGAGCCTTGCTCTGCCCTATTTCGCGCCCCGATCCGCCGTCTTTTACGGCGTTCTGATGGAGCTCGTCTACCTTTGCTCCGCGCTGTCGCTCGGATTTTTCACCGAAACAAAAAGCGACTTTCCGAAAGGCTTTCTCCTGACGGCGGCGGAAGGGATCTCCCAAATCGTCCTGCTCTCCTTTTTCTTCGAACTGACCTACGAGATCGTCTCCTTTTTTCTCGCGACGATTACGATGCTTTTATCCTTTTACGTCACCGCCGTTTTTCTGAAAAAGAACGATCTCGCCGGGCTTTTTCGTCTTCCAGTTTTTCAGATCAACGTGTATTTTTGGGCAGTGATCTACTGCGTGTTGACGATAAATTTCACATAAGCCGCGCCGCCGCTTCGCTTAAAAGCGCAAAACGCTTGTAAATCGCGGAAAATATTGATATAATCAATATATGTTACTTGCGATGGACGTTGGAAACACGAATATCAAGCTCGCTTTGTTCGACGGGAAAGATATGCTTTCCAGTTGGAGGATCTCCGCGACGATTACCCGCACGGCGGATGAATTCGGGATCGCTTTTCGCGATATTTTTTCCGCTCACGGCTACGGGTTTTCCGACGTAGACAAGATCATCGTCAGTTCCGTCGTTCCGACGATCAACTACACTTTGGAACACGCTTGCACCTATTATATGCACGTTAAACCTTTGATGGTCAGTTCCCTCGTGGAAACCGGGCTGACGATCGGCTACACCATCCCGAAAGCCCTCGGCGCGGACAGGATCGCCTCTTCCGCGGCGGCGTATCGCCTGTACGGCGGTCCCTGCATCGTCGTGGATATGGGAACGGCGACGACCTTTAACGCGATCTCCGAAAGCGGCGAATTCCTCGGCGGCGCGATCGCTCCCGGAATGAAGACGAGTTTGGACGCTCTCGTTTCGCGCGCGTCTCAGCTCCCCCTTGTCGAATTATCTCTGCCCTCTTCCCCGATCGGGACGAACACGATCACGAATATGCAATCCGGTATCATCTACGGATACAGAGGGCTCGTTGAAAACATCGTTAAAGAAATGAAAAAGCAACTCGGCGAAAAAACGAAAGTCATCGCGACGGGCGGTATGACCAGCGTAATTCTGTCGGAAAACACGGAATTTATCGATTATTACGATCGCGCGCTGACGCTCAAAGGCTTGCAGATCATCTCCGAGTTGAACGAAAGGAGGAAAGCATGAAAACAGTTGGCATCGCCCTTTTGGGGCTCGGCGTCGTAGGAAGCGGAACGTACCGCATCCTGCAAGACAAAAAAGCGAAAATCGAAAGAGACTACGGCGTCTCGATCGAAGTAAAAAAGGTTCTCGAAAAAGATCTTTCCAAAGCGAGCGCGCTCGGGATCGATCTCGATAAAGTTTCCTGCGATATCAATAACGTCCTGAACGACGATTCGATCTCCGTGGTCGCGGAATTCTTCGGCGGCACGGAACCCGCGAGGACTTTCCTCGTCCAATGCCTCGAAAAAGGCAAAAGCGTCGTCACGTCCAATAAAGAGCTCTTTTCCAAGCATTGGGCGGATCTCGAAAGCGCGGCGAAAAAGACGGGCGCGGGCATTTATTTCGAAGCGTCCTGCGGAGGCGGCGTCCCGATCATTCGCGCGCTTCACGACAGCTTGCAGGGGAACGACGTTTTGGAGATCAAAGGCATCGTCAACGGGACGACGAATTATATCCTCTCAAATATGACCGATAACGGAAGCGATTACGACGCGACTTTGAAAGAAGCCCAACGCCTCGGCTACGCGGAAGCCAACCCCTCCGCCGACGTGGACGGATTCGACAGCACCTATAAGCTCTCGATCCTCTCCTCTCTCGCTTTCAATAAGCGCGTTCCCTACACCTCGATTTACAGAGAAGGAATCAGCAAGGTTACGAAAGAAGATATCAAATTCGGAAAAGAATTCGGTCTCACCGTTAAGCTCCTCGCGATCAGCAAGAACGTTAACGGAAAGATCGAGGCGCACGTCTACCCCGCCTTTATTCCGGACGATCATCCGCTCGCCAAAGTCGGCGGCGCGTTTAACGGGATCTACGTCGTCGGGGATAACGTCGGCGAATTGATGTTTTACGGCAAAGGCGCGGGCGATCTCCCGACGGGAAGCGCGATCGTTTCGGATATCGTTACGGCGGCGACCAAGGAAGCGCATAGGCGCTACCCATTCATTCTCGAAGAAGCGGCGCAGGACTTTAACGACGATTTCGTCAGCGAGTACTTCATTCGCCTTACCGCGAAAGACGAAACCGGCGTCCTTTCCGCGATCACGGGCATTTTCGGAAAAGCCGGTATCAGCATCGACGCCATGGTTCAAAAAGCCGGATCGAACGGCAAAGCGACGATCGCGTTCGTTACGCAAAAGACGACCGAACTCACTTTCCGCAAGGCTCTTGAAGAACTTCAAAATTCTCCCTGCATTTCGGAAGTTTCCAGCGTGATCCGCGTGGAAAAATAGTCATATTTCTCTAACGAGAAAACTCCCGCGACAGATCCGTCGCGGGAGTTTTTATTTTAGGATATAAAAAAGCGCGTGCCTATCAGCACGCGCTTTTCTTTTTAGGCGAATCGCCGATCAAAGCAGATCGGAATCCTCGCCGTCCTTCTTTTCCTCTTCGTCATCTTGGAAGAAGTTGCTGCTCTTCGCGATTACGAGATCGTCATCCGAGGAAGAATCGGAGGAAGTCTTAGAGGAAGAAGACGGAATCGAGATCTGATCGTCGGAGAGCGCGCTGTCATTATAGGGAGAAAGCGCGGCGCTTTCCGTATTGATATCGAGATCGTCGTCAAAGAACAGATCGTCCTCGAAGGAGCGGGTTCCTCCGTTCACCCCGGAAGATTTGGCTCCCGTAGGCGTAAACGCCATCGGGCGGAATCCCTTCGGCGCATTCTTCTTCGCGCCGCCTTTCTTATTATCGTCCTTGCCCTTTTTACCGACCTTCTTATCCTTATCCTTATCCTTTTTATTCTTATCGTCTTTACCCTTCTTGGGTTCGATCTTTTTCGGCTCTTTGGCGTCTTTGGACTCGCCTGCGAGTTCGCTTGCCGCCGCAAATGCGGATGCGCTGTCCTCCGCGAAGAGATCGTCCGTGGACGGGATCTCCTCTTCTTCGGGTTCAGGCGCTTTCTTTCCTTTCTTCTTATCCGTCAAACCCGAAGGCGCAAAGAACATCTTGGTTCCGCCCTTGCCTTTGGCTTTCGGTTTTTCCGCGGGCTTTTCTTCCGCCGCGGGCTCTTCTCCCTCGATCTCGGAAGCGGACGAAGCGAAGAGGTCGTCCGTGTTCTCGTCGATCAAAGAGTCTTCGTCGCTCTTCGTTTCGGAAGAAGCGGAAAGCGAATCCGACTCAGCCGTGGTATTCGTGTCGGAGAACAAATCGTCCGTTTCGGAATTCTGCTGCGACGCGAAACCGTCGGGACGAGGCGGCGCGATCGCGATAAAGCCCGCTCTCTTTCCGTTCTTCGCGTACCTTGCGGCGCGGACCATCGGACCTTTCGCCGCGTCCTTCGCTCTCTTCTTCTCGACGAGTTTCTTGATGAGGACGACGGTATAATAGATCAAGACGCCCGCCAAAATGCAGACGACGCCCCAAATGATATAGAACCATTCTTCCGGTTGCGCGACCGCGACGTAATACGCGGCGTCATCCTTATAGATAAGCATCGCGCCGTCCTGCCTCAAAGAGAAGGCTCTCGGATTTCGGGAAGAATACAGCGCGACCGCGACGAAGCCATCCCCCCTGATGTCCGAATCGGGCTTCAAAGGAAGGGAAATCTCGACTCTGCGGTCGGGTTGCTCGCCGTTCGCCGTGTCGAGCTTGTAGAAGTTCACGGACTTATAGAGCATAATCCCCGCGAAAATAAACTTATTCTTTTTATAGATCTCATCCGTCTTCGGAACGAGAGTCGCCGAAACGACGTTCTGCAAATAGATGATCGTGATCGTTCCCGGGGCGACGGTTATCTTAAAGTTCGGGTCTTCGGTCACCTCTCCGACTACGATCGGCGTAACGGAGTTTTCGCCCGCATCGAACTTCATATCGGGAACGGCGAACTTAACTTTCAACGTTGAAAGGACGATGGACGAAAGCCTCGATCCGTTTGCGTTCAAGTACTTCAAAACGGGGATCACGTCGCGACCGGTATTTTCAAACGAAGCGTTTTCGACGGTCACGGTGATCGGGCGCGGCAAGATCGTAAACATCGTGTCGCCGAAGGTTACGCCGCGAACGTTAAAGTTGAAGTACGCGCTGACGTCGACGCCCGAGTCGATCACGATAAAGGAATGCGCCGAGTTATCGACGTACACGCGGTACGTCCCGACGTCCTCGCCTTCGACGCGACCGATGGAGCTTGCGGAAGAAAGAGTCAGTCCGCCGAGCTTATCCTTTTCGCTCTTTTCGATCGTAAACGCGATGATCGGGTTCGCGTCGCCGTAATACTTGGTCAAAACCGCATTTTCCGCCATACGAACGACGATATCCACCTTTTCCACCGTGTATGTCGAATTCTCGTTAAATTCGATATCATAGTTGGAAGTAACGTTTTTCCCGGAAGCGTTGACGACGGCAAGCGTCCCCATCGTTATTTTGAAGACGATCGGGTCTTCGGTCGGTTCGGACGAAAGAAGTCCCGTGATTCGATCGCCCACGCCCGGATTGGTAACGAAATCCGCGGTCGCGTTTCGATTGGAGTGATCGCGATCCAAAACGTTGATCGCGCGGCGGTCGAAACCTTGCGTATACGGCGCGGTCTGGTTGGCGGGAGAAATCGTGATGCGGCGTTTGCGGATCTCGAACGTTCCCGTCCGAAGCGTTATGTGATAGTTTGCGCTGACGTCGTCGCCCGCGCCGTTTTGGATCGTAACGGCGGAAAGGCTGACGCGATAAATACCCGCGTTTTCGCCTTGCTCCCTCTTCGGCGAGCCGACGATCATATCGTTATAAATCAAAGTTCCTTCGGAAACGTCCAGAAGGATCGCGGGATCCGCTTCGCCGTAGAGCTTATACTGCCCCGCTTTTACGGAGATCGTCACCATGCGCTCGCGAATGCGATAGCCCGCGGTCACGAGTTTGATTTCGAAGAGATCGGAAAGAGCGAGCGTCTCGCCTTCGAGAGAAACGGTTCCCGCCGCGGCGTCGTTCAACGCAAGCGTTCCGATCGAGATCGGATACCAGCCGACGGTGTTGCCCTTTTGCCTTGAAAGCTCACCGATCAGGAAAGAGGATTGATCCAAGGTCGGGAAAAGGCTCGTCATCGTCTCTTCCGAATAATCGACCGCATAATCGATGACGCTTTCGACCGCGAAGGGATTGTAATCGCGGGTAATATCGACGGGAGAGATCGTTACGGAGCTTTTCTTGATCGTCGCCTTAAAATCGTCGAATTCCAGTTCGTAAAGATCGCTCGCGCCCTCGGAAAGCGCGTAGTAGGAAGAAACGTCGATCGAGAGGTTTTCAGCGGGAAGCACGGAAACGAAGGTTCCCGCCATCGACCCGACGAAGACGTAGGGGAAGACGCCGTTCTCTTTAACGAGTTCTCCGAGTTTCGCGCCGCCTTCTACCTTGACGGACAAAGACGGAAGCCCGGCAAATACCGCGACGTTCGTTCCGTCGAACTCCTTATCGTTTACCGACAGACCGCCGACTTTCAAAACCGCCTTTTTGATCTCGAACGCCACGCGCGGCGTGGACGCGTCCGCAAAGACGCCGTTCGCTTGGGGGATCGAAGTCAGATTCGAAAGAAGGATCTGGACTTCGACGCCGTTCGCGTCGATCTTATAATCGTACAAATTTTTCAGGAAAACGACTTCCACGGCATAGGATCCCGGGAGCGTCGGCGCGCCGTCGATCGCTTGATAGGAGCCGCCCGAAAGCTCGTAATAGAAGACGCGATAATGCGTGTCGTAGGTCAGCATAACGAGGCAATCTTCATCGCCCGCGCGGACGGTAAAGGTCGGGTCGAACGCTTTGGGCGCGCCGTCGTAATAAAGCGATGCTGGCGGGTTCAAAGTCGCCGTCATAAGCCTCGGAGCGAAGATCTCGAAAGAATACGAGATCACGTCGTTCGCGGAAATATAGAGTTCGTTTTGCGGCGCGAACTCTCCGAGATACGCCCCTACGCGATACGCGGTGTTATCCCTTAAAAATTTGAGTTTAACGCGATAGCTCCCGACCGCGGAAGGCGCGTCGGAAGTTTCCGAACCTCCGTCGGGGATATAGGTGATCGCATAATCGGAACCGGCGACGAAAGGCACGGTCGAGAAATTATTGACGAAAGTCGCCCCGATGGTTTTCGGAGTTCCGTCGAACGCAAACGTTACGGGCATATCGAACAGGACGTCGATCCTCGTTTGATCCTTGATTCGGAAGACGAAATCGACGTAGCTTCCCTCTTCGATCGCCGCGCCGTCCATATCCGCGCCGAGGACGGTTTTTCCGTTCATAAAGGTATATCTTTCCTCGGTCAGGTAAGCGTCGTTCGATCCGTTCGGAACGATCACGATTCTCGCGACGTAATAACTCTTTTCGACGGGTTTGGTTTCGCTGCCCGAGCCGCTGACGACGCCTTGATAGTCGGACGTAAAGTACAGGATCTTGTAATCGCCCGAAAACGCCGAAACGTTCGTCGAGTAGGACGAAGTCGCGGAATTATACGCCATAAACGAAATCGAGGAAACGCCTTTGGGGGACGCCGTGTAGAAAAGGTCGGAATCGAAGGTGACCTGCGTCTTCACTTCCGCGGGGATTACGCTGAAAATGACGTTCGCCTGCGTTTCCCAAATATACGAGGGCGTAACGGTCGATTCGTCGTCACCGATCGAGGACGTGGTCGTCAAGACGACGCTCGGATTCCCCGTCGAGACCTCGTGGCGATAAGCGCCCGTCTTAACGGGAGCGGCGGAGATCAAATAATTGACGCCGTCCGACGAAGCGTAATACGCGCTCGATATCGAAAGCGGAATGCTGAGCGAAGAGAATTGGCTTTCCGTCTTATATCCCGCGTCGACGTGGCGACCGTTCAGGGCTTTGAACGTAAGCGAAGGGCTGACGAAAGAACCCTTGTACATCGCGCGATAGGAAAGCGGAACGGTAAAACGGACGTCCACGGAAAGTTTTTGAACGGTAAACGCAAGACGCGCGCCGACGAGTTTCAAACTGCCGGAACGATCGTTCGAAAGCGTGGTGCGGACGTAATAATCCCCCGCCGCCGCATACGGCGCGATCCGATAAACGGGCGAAGTCGCCTGCGGCGCGTACTCTTCGACGAAAGAGAGTTCGAGCGGACGGGTATCCGCCGACAAAAGGACGGAGTACTCTTTATTGATCCCGTCGTAGACGAGGTCTTTACTGCTCGTCTTCAAAGTGTAGGAAACGGTGATCTCTTTCGGAGTTACGGTAAAGAACGAACTCGCGAAACCGCCGCGAACGAGCCCTTTCGCGGTATCGGATTTCAAGAACGTTACGAGGCATCTGTAATCGCCCGCGAGAACGGGGTGTCCGCTCGGGAGATACGTTTCCGTCCCCGAATCGAACTTAAAGAAAGAGACTTGATACTCGGACAATTCCGAAAGCTCGATCGGAGTCGCTCCGTTATAGAAACTCAAAATCGGTTCTTTTACGCCGACGTCGTAGGTCAGATCGATGGACGCGGTCGCGACGTTGCCCCAAGCGGTGGAGCCCGCGATCGAGAAGGTAAACGCCGCCATATCTCCCGACTTTACGTTATAGACGGGTAGAGCGGAAGAAAAAGTCGCGACGGCGAGATAGTCGCCCTGCTCCGTCGGGACGCCCGCGTGAACGCGGTAGGTCGCCCCGGTCTTTTTATAATAGGAAACCGAATAGCTCGTTCCGAGCGTCAAAGCGACGGGCGAACCGTCGACTTGATCGGCGAAAGAAAACGCGCCTTCTTCATACGTCACGGATAATCCGCGATAGCGAACGAGGTATTCGCCGCGATAGACGTCGTGTTGGGAGACGCCGAGCGACGGCACCGCGGTCGTAAAGGTCAATTCAAAGAAGTACGAACCGATCTGCGAGGGCGCGGAAGAACCGATGGAAGCCCCGTTTTTATCATAATACGAAAGCGAGTATTTTCCCTCGACCGCCGAGCGAACGTCCGCCCCTTGCGAGAAGAAAAGCAAAGCGGGGACGACGCCGGAACCCGTGTAATAATTCATGCCGCCGTTCGCCGCGGTCACGCTGAGCGTTCCGCTCGTTATGATCTGAAACTCTTTCGTGATGACCGTTCCGGCTTCGATATTATAGTCGGAAGTAACGCGCGCGTAGGACGAAAAGGTAACGAGGACGCGATAGCGACCCGCACCGCTCGGATAGACGCCCGCGGAGAGGTCCTGCCAACTGCTCAAAACGGTATTGAAGGTCTTATAAGAGACCGAGAATTTTCTCTCGCCGCCGGCGGTATAGACCGAAGTCAACGCGTTGCCCGCGCGATCGTAAAAGACGGGAGAAAGCTGAATCGAACCGCCGCCCGAATTCATGATCGCATAATCGAGAGGATCGGATTCGGAATTATTTTTCAAATAGGTAACGGTGTACGGAACGGCTTTTACGACGAAAGGAATATCGACGATATCCCCCGACTCCACGCCGTACGCTGCGGAAGACGCGGTAAAACGAACGCGATAAAAATAGGAACCGACGGCGGAGGGCGTGTAGCTGACCGCGCCGTTTCCCGAAGCCATAACGCGCTCGACGGCGGAGTTCCCGCCCTCTACGGAAGGCGCAACGACTTTCGTCTCATACGACCCGACCGAAGAAAGTTTCGTCTTGGACGCGTCGGACAACGTGACGGAAGAAAGGTTATCGAAGTACATCGAATCGAGATTCAATTCAAGACTGAGCGACGCGCGCGTCACGGTGAATTCGCGATACAAAAGGCGGTTGCCGGAGCCGTCCGTCGTAAGAGCGGAAGGCGCGACGGTTTTGGAAAGATTGACGGAGGGCGCGATCTTCGCGACCAAACGATAGGTTCCGACGTCCGCGCAAGTCGAAGTCGGGACGTAAACGGAAGTGCCGCGGTTATAATACTCGACCGCAAGCGTATATTGCGAACCGGAGGTAAGCGCCTGCCCTTCGAGAAGGACCTTCGCGCCCGAAGTTACCGCGGAATAAAAATCGAGATGCGTGTCGTCCAAAACCAAGGAAGAGACGCCGTCCAGCGCAGAAGAAAACAAAGAGAGATTTTCATTTACGATCGAAAAACGGCTCTCGCCGATCGAAACGCCGTGAGAAATGACGAGGGGATTGACGTCGGTGTTTTTATAGCCGTTCATCGTGTCTTCCGCAACGACGCGGACGAAATACGTCCCCGGAGCGGTGGGCGCGTAATCGATCGCGTGACGATCCGCGTCGAAATACTTCAAACGGAAATTCGAGCGACGGGTAGAATCGGTGTCTTTCGTCCAAACGGAAGCGTCGTTGCTTTGATAAAGCAAAAAGTCAAACGAATATGCGGAACCGGTATAAAGGATCGCGGAAGGGAGTTTCTCTCCTCCGAGCGTAACGTCCGCTTCGAGATAGACGACGGGTTCGGCATACGCCGAATGCAAAAGCGGAGAAACCGTCAATGCCGCGACGGACAAAAAGACGATCGCGGCAAGCAATAGGATAAAGCGGTAACGGTGATGGTTTGTATGTAACGCGCGCATTGGGCACCCCTGCTATTATATTTATGCAATATAATTCTATCACTTTTCTCGCGCGCGTGCAATACTTTCCCCGTAAATTCCGCCGTTGACGAAAACGTTTTCGAGCGCCTCGCCGAATAAGGTCTGATAATCCTTTTTCCCAAACGCCGCGTTGCAAGCGAAAACCAAGAGCGCTTTGGGAAGAGTGAACGCGTCGCACGATAATTCGATTTTATCGGAATATGCGGATATTTCCGAGTTTTTAACGGAAAACGGAACGGACAGAACGAACGTCGCGGAAGGAGGCAGGAAAGAAATCCCGTACGCCTTCGAAAGATCCGAAAAAGAAAGCGTAACGACCGCGCGGACGGACAAAACGCCGCCCTCGTTTCGAAAGGAAAGATCTTCCAAAAGCCCGCGGATCGGGACCGACGAAGTCCGCGACGAAACGATTTTCGAGAAAACGAAAGCGAGTTCGTCATCCGAAAGCGGCTCCGAAAGCGGCGTCATTCGATCGCGAAACGCAAAGCTTTTATAATCGAAATCGCCGCCCGAAAGCATCCGTCCCGCAAGCTTTTCTTCCGTCTTTCTTTCGAATTCTTTCGAGAAAGGTTCGCGAAAATCTCGGATATAGATCCCCCCGTTTTGCAGGACGGACTCCGCCCTTTCCTCTTGCGCGTCGCGCTCTGCGACCGCTTCCCTATCCGCTTCTTCGGTTCGATCGGGTCGATCGGTTCGATTCGAGACCGGGAACGACCTCTCCCATTCCGCTACGACGGACGGAGAAACCGTCACGGTCAAAGCAACGATCCCCGCCGCAACCAACGATAAAAACGCCAACAAAAACTTCACGATCGAACCCCCTTTTCCGAGCTTTCCGCGCGCGCGGATCTTTCATACAAAAAGCAGACGAGCGCGTCGAAGACGATCTTTCGCGCTTCCTCTCCTTCCGCGGTCGGCAAAAGCGGATAATCGTGGGGTTGGTCTTTCCCTTCGTAATACTCCACGCGAATATTCCGCTTTTTTCCGACGACCTCGTAAAAAGATCGTATACTCGGCAAAAAAATCTCGTTTTCTCCGCAAAAAAGAAGGATCTCTTTCCCCTCGAAGTTCCCTGCGGCGGGACTGATCTTCGGGCTGTCCAAGGGAAGATCGAACGCCCAAAGTTTCGCGACGTACCGCAATCGGTCGGCGGAAAGAAAAACGTCTTTCTTCTGCTCTTCCGCGCCGACGCCCCTCAGCTCCGCGTCGAGCCATGGCGAAATCGCGACGATCTTATCCGCTTCCGGCTTTTCCTCGGAAAGGATCAAACAGAGCGACGCGCCGCTGCTATCCCCCACGAGACAAACTTTGCCTTGCTTTTGCAAAAAACGATAAAAGTTATTGAGGACCGCTTCGCAGGAAACGGCGGTACAAATCGGGAGTTTCGGATAAATCGGGAAAAACACTCTCGCGTGGACGTTCTTCGCGATCGCCGCGGCGAAGGTTTCGTGCGCTCTTTTATGCGCGTTCGTATAACCGCTTCCGTGTAAATACAAAACCGCCGCCGAACAATCGACTTGCTTCGGAACGAACGTATAATAGACCATTCCGCAATACACGTTTTTCTCGACGAGGACGCCCGAGACCTTTCGCGGAATCTTCTCTCCCTTCTTATACGCGATCGCGTTTTTTCGGAGTTTTTTATAGAAGGCTCGCGGCTTTTGCGGCTTGGAAACGCCCGCGATCCGAAACAAGAATTCGATGGTTTTGCTCTTTGCGCTCATACGCGCATTATTGACCGAATTTACGATAAAAAAACGCTTTCGAAAGATTTCACGGCGAAAACCCGTCCGTTTTCAATCCGAACCCGTGCATAAAAAAAGTCCGCTTCGGAATTTCCGAAGCGGACGATTCGTTTGATTTCTTATTTTCCGAGAAGCGAAAGAACGTTCTTTTCGATCCCCGCCGCGTCGATCTCGTAATGCGCGAGGATATCCTTTCTCGCGCCGATGATCGAAAACTCGTCGGGAACGCCGAGCCTCTTGAATTTCTTAATGCCGCCGTTCTCCGCGATAACTTCGGAGACCGCGCTTCCGAGACCGCCGATCACGTTATGATCTTCCGCGGTAACGATACCGCCCGTCTCTTTCATCGCTTTCAAGATCGCCTCTTTATCGATCGGCTTGATCGTGTGCATATTGATCACGCGGAGATCGACGCCCTTTTCTTTCAAAGAACGCGCCGCAACGAGCGCCTCGTGAACCATACTGCCGCAAGCGATGACGGTGAAATCCGCGCCGTCTTTCATAAGGACGGATTTTCCGATCTCGAATCCGTATGAATCGGTGTTATAGACGTCGTAATCCGTGCCGCGGTTGATTCTGATATACATCGGACCGAATTTTTCATAGACCGCTTTGGTCGCGAGTTGGGTCTCGATATAGTCCGCGGGGCAGATGATCGTCAAATTCGCCATACCGCGAAGCGCGGCGATATCGTCCAAAGCGTGGTGCGTGCTGCCCGCTTGGGAGAAAGACGTCCCGCCGTGGGATCCGAGCATCTTAACGTTCAGGTTCTGATAGCAAATATCGGTATGGACCTGATCGAGATCGCGCAGGGAAAGGAAGACGGAGAAAGTAGCCGCGAACGGGGTCAAACCGCCGAGAGCGAGACCCGCCGCCATACTCACCATATTTTGCTCCGCGATACCGACGTCGAAGACGCGCTCGGGATATTTCTTTTGCATCAAGGTAACTTTAACGGAACCGGCAAGGTCGGCGGAAAGCGCGACGACGTCCTTATGCTCGTCCGCGAGGGCGGTCAAAGCCTTTCCGAAGGCTTCGGTCGTGCTTCTTGCTTCCTCAGAGATGATTGCGAATTCTTTCATTTACTTGCCCTCCTTTTCCGCTCTTGCGATACGCTCTTTCTCATACGCGTCGAGATCGGCGAACGCTTCGGCAAGTTGCTCTTCGTTCAAAGTGCCGTAGTGCCATTTATAGTTATCGCGCATAAACCCGACGCCCTCTCCTTTGAAGGTGTTCAGGATAATACAGACCGGTTTGTCGGTCTTATTCGCTTTCGCCTTTTCGAGAGCGGAGATGATCTCGGGGAAGGAATGCCCGTCGATCTCCATCACTTCGAAACCGAAGGCGCGCCATTTATCCGCAAAGGGTTCGAGGCGCATAACGTCCTCGGTGCGGCCGTCGATCATGCAGTTATTCCTATCCACGAGGGTAACGAGGTTGGTCATTTTGAAATGCGCCGCGCTCATCGCCGCTTCCCAGATGCTGCCCTCGTCGCACTCGCCGTCGCCGAGAAGGACGTAGGTAAAATAGTCTTTTTGATTTAAGCGAGCCGCCATCGCGAGACCGAGACCGATCGAAAGACCGTGACCCAAAGATCCGGTGGAAGCTTCGAGACCTTTGACCTTTCTTTTATCGAGGTGGACGCCGAACGGGGAGCCCGTGTGGTTATAGGTCGAAAGAAGCGCTTCATCCATAATGCCGAGATCGGCGAGGATCGGAGCGGTGATAACGCCGGCGTGACCTTTGCTGATGATCAGCCTGTCGCGATCGGGCGAGAGATAATTCTCTTTGTTGAAATTCATAACGTGATAATAAAGCGCGACGAGCACATCCGCGCTACTGTACGCACCGCCGATATGCGCGCCTTTCGCCCAAACGCAGACCTCCGCGGTCTTACGCCTGATGGCGGACGCTTTCTTTTCGAGTTGGATCCATTGTTCTTTGGTAAGTGACATCGTAAAGCCCTCCTTCCTAAATTATAAGCGAACGACGCATAAATAGCAAGTTAAAGTGATACAAAATCAGGTCTTCTCCGAAGGAAATTTCCTCGTAAGCGGACGGCGCGACGTCGTTTACGGTTTTCGGCAAACTGCGCCCTCTCGACGCGCTTCCGTCTTCCTTAAAAAGAGTCAGACACGCCTTGACGATCTTCTTCGCGATCAGGAAATATTTATCCTTTTTCGCGGCGATCGCATAGCGGGCGAAAGCGAGCGCCACGAGCGAATTCGAATAGTACGGAGAATAATCGACGGAGCGCCCCGTCGAGCGATTTTCACGATAAACGAGGGGGACGAAATCTTCCGCGTACGATAAAGAAGGCGCGGAAAAGGCTTTCAAGCGCGCAAGATGATCTTCCGCGGGAACGAGATAATAGTCGTTTCCGCTCAAAAATACGGCGTCCGTCATCAGAGAAAGCGCGCCCGCGATGAGTTCGGGCGTATACGCCGCGCCCTTGAACAGCCCGTAACGGTTGCCGCTCGCGAGGACTTTATCCGCAAGCGTGACGACGGAAGTCTTCAACGCGGATGCGACCGCGTCCTTCCCTTCCTTCCGAAGCGCGTCGTAAACGGAGCAAACGTTCGTGGCGGTAAAAGAATCTCTGCCCTTGCGGTAATAATCCATCAGGATCGCCGCGCTCTCGATCAATCGGGAAACGTCCTTTTTATAGAGATACGCCTCGTATTGGATCGCCGCATACAAAGGATACTCGGCGAAATCTTTGAGATACTTGGATTTTTTCTTATCCGCTCTTTCCGAAAAATCACCGTCCGAAAAGACCTCTTTATCGTAAAAAGCGATCGAATCTTCCACGGCGGAAAGGATCTCTTCGGAAAATTTTTCGCCCGAATTCAAGCTTGACAGCAAAAACAGCAGCGCCGACGCTCTCTCCCCCGCAAACGAAAACGGACTCGACGGTTTTTTCTTGAAAACCTGCTCCTTTCGAACGGGATCGAACGCGCAGAACGCACCCTTGAACGGACCCTCTTTAACGTATTGATTCTCCAACAGATAGCGCGCGCGCTTTTCCGTAAGATCGCGCGAAAGAACGTAATAGGTCAACTCGAACAGTTCGTCGTGCGCGCGAACGCTCGCCTTTTTCTCGCCGCTCCCTTCAAGCGCGACGGAACATTCGCCGTCGTCAAACGGCAAACTCCCCTTTTCCGTAACGAGCGCCGTGCCTTCGGGCGCGCGAACGGTCAACGCTTCGCCTTCGAAACCGCATAGACCGTACGCCCGAATGTCGGGCGCGCCGAGCGCGAATTTTTTATCCTCGAAATCCCATCTGCCGTCCGCGATAAAGAGGGAGAACGCCGCCTCGTAGGTCTCGCCGGGTTCGAGCGAAAGCGCGGGGAAATTGAAAAGGATCTCTCCGCGATCGTCCTTTTTTACGCCGCGCTCCACCGAATAGGAAGGGACGCGCCCTTTCGTCATCAAAAGAGCGATCACCGGACCCGAGCCGGAATTGCGGACGGGGAAAACGTGCGCGAACGTACCGCCCACGCGGACGTGCGCATGCAAACGGCGTTTGACCGAAAGATCGGGTTCCGCGCCGCCGTCGTTAAAAGAAGCGAAAAAACCGATCTCGCCTTCTTCGAGAGAGATCTTCTTTTTGCCTTCGTTCTTAAAAACGTAAGAAAAAGCGATCGAGGCGTTCTTTTCCTCGACCGAGACTTTTGCGGTCATATCGTTGAAATACAAAAACTCCGCCTTAAAGACGCCGCCTTCGAATTCGCTTTTCAGCAAAAAATTATTCCCGCTCGGAAGCGCGAAATTCTTCCCTTTAACGAAGCAAAAATCCGTCGGATCTCCCGTGATCGAAGCGCGCTCCACGCCGAAGGTCGTCTTATTGAATTCGAGTTCTATCCCCGCACCTTTGAATTTCATTACGACACCGTGTAGTACGCCAAGAAGGTGTCGCCTTCGCTGTAAACCAAAGTAACGGAGCGTTTCAAAATTTCCGTAAGCGCATCCAAAACCTTTTTGGAAGTGATCGAATATTCATCGGAAGCAAGGAATTCCATATAGCGGCTTCCGCCGTCCGTGTAGTACTTAACGGCGGCGAGCAGATCGACGGAATTTTCGATATAAAGGCTGTGATTCTTTTTCGTTTCGACGCCTTTGAAGTACTCGACGTCCGAACTCGCGACGTTTTGGACGCCGTACGCCGCGCGGATCGTCTCGGCGTGACTTTCGTAAAACTTCGACTCGTCCACCATAAAGTAGCGGTGTGAGACGAACTTAACGACGTCGGGCTCTTCTCCCGCTTTTCCGCGATTGCGATCGACTTTGTAATTGCCCCAAGTCGCGTCCACGGCGTACCACTTGCCGCCTACCTTGACCTTGTTCCAAGCGTGCGCGACGGGCGAACCGCCGTTCGTCGCGTAGCCGGTGACCTGATAGCATTCGATCCCTTCGATCCGAGAAAGGAGCATAAACGCGTAGGAAATCCCTTCGCAGACCGCCGCTCCGTCATTAAAGACGCCCTCTGCGGAGAATGCGGACAAACGCTGCATATACCCTTCTTTCAAGCGTGAAGTAAGCTCTCTGACCGTCGTGATGGATTCGTCGTCCGTGATCTCCTTGATCGCCGCTTTCATTTGAAGAGAAAACTCGTTCGAGGCTTTCGCGCTCTCCTGCGACAGGAAATGCTTCGCGTCGGTCAACGAATCGTACTGCGGGAGCGCTCCGACCACGGAATACAGGTTCAAGACCGAATTATCGTATTTGATCTCACCCGCGAGATAATCGTAGAAAACGTGTAACTTCTCGATCTCGGACATCGAATCGGAAACGTAGTTCTTGCAGAAATTTCTCGCTTTGTTATAAAGAGCGAGCGTTTCTCCTTCCGCGACCGGGCAATAGCCCGCTTCCACCGCGGCAAAAAGCTCTTTTACGTTGCGAACGGTAACGGGCGCTTTCGCGTCGATCGGGAGCGACGCGGCGTAATCGCGCTCTCCGAGCATCTCGTAATGCGAAGTAAAAGAAGGAGATTCGAACTGATCGGCGTTCTCATAATAGGATTTAAGATCGTTGCCCGCGCCGTTCTGCTCGACCTTAAAAGTCACGACGTTCGAATCCGAAGTGCCTTGAAGCCCGATCTGACATCCCCACGGGATCGTTAATTTACTCTGAATGCAAGACAAAAACGCATTTGCGTCCTCGTTCAAAAGCGTACGGACTTCGGCGGAGATCCCGGCTTCCGTATTGACGGTGACGCCGCCGTAGATCATGTATTGATAAAGATGAACGAGTTCCGACACGTCTTCGATATACTTATCCGCCGTCTTTCCCATAAACGAATAGGTATTCGTCAGATACCCGCCGCTGACGACCGCACTTGCGGGAGAAGGCTTTTCGGCATTCGTCGTTCCGCCCGTGCATTTGACCCAAGCGGTGTGTTTGTTGCATTTATCGCCGGGCTCGGTGACTCTGAAAATCCTTTCGCCGGCTGCCAACGTGCGCTTTTCTTTATCGTAAGCGACCGTGTGACTTCCTCCGCAATCGCAGGTAAAGGTGACGCACACGTTCGGATATTCGAGATCGTAATCGATCTTTACGTTTTGCGCTTTCGCCGCCGAATTCGCGATCCTGAGATCGAAATAATCGTAGAAGACGTCGTAACCGTCCGTTACGGCGTAGCAAAGCTCATAAAGTCCCGAAGGAAGTTCGGAAAGGTATTCGCCGTCCACCGCGATCGCGCTCGAACCGAAAAGATCGGTCCTTTTCGCAATTGTGTCGCTCGTGAGTCCCGCGCCGAAAAGCGCGTAATAATTCATATTTTCATGCGTCGCGGAAATCAGAAAATCTTCTTGGCTCGCCTTATCGTAGACGAGATCGGACGTAAACGTAACGATCCCCGTATGCTCGGGCGCGCCCTGCTCTCCTTGGTTATGGTTCGCGGTTTGTTCTTCTCCGGGATCGGTAGTCTCTTCTCCCCCTTGATTCGGTTTTTCCGTAGTCTCTTCGCCGCCGTCGTCGGGCTTTTGATCCTCGTTTCCCGGCTGATCCTGCTCTTGATTCTCTTTTTCGGGATCTTGCGTTTCCGTGTTCTCATTCGTTTCGTTCTGCGAAGAAAGCGTTCGTTCCGCGCCGCTCTCGAAAAGACTCGTTACGGCATCCGTAAACAAACTGCACGCCGCCATGGTAAAAGCAAGCATCGCGGCGAGCACAAGCCCCACCGCGATAAAAGCGATCTTTTGATTCAACGTTTTTTTCTTCATAGATTTCTCCGAAAACAAAAAATTGAATTATTCATCTGGTCTACCTGATCTGGTATACCTGTGGAAAATCTGATCTTTATATATCAAATAAGAAATCATTTCGTCTTTCGAACGAACATAATACCAAATAATTCCGAGCTCATAAACACCCCCGTCCTTCCTGTGGATCAAGACGATCATAAGATCCTTGTTCCCGCCGAAAGAACTCGGTTCGTAATACGCTTTCGCGCTACTCAGCGGATTCGCCGTTCCCGTGTCGTTATAATCATACACGACGACGTTTTTTCCGTTTTGTTTAACGGTTCGCCCGGTATCGTAGACGTAATACTCAAAGCTCGTATCGAAATTCATTTTGTTCAAAACGATGTTGAGTTCCGTCGAGAGCGCGATATTGTGATTAACAATCGTAACGCCGTCCGTATCGGTTACCGGATACGAAAATTCGCCGAGGTTCAAAAGGTCGACGTAATTTTGGACGTTCGTCTTTGCTTGCATCAAATAGGAATCGTACTTCTTTCTTTCCGCACGCGTCATCGTCCCTTGGAGATTGGGGATGGCAATAGCGGCGCCGATCGCCATCAGCGCCATTACGGCAATAAGCTCCACGAGCGTAAAACCCTTTATGAATTTTTTAAAAATACCGCGCAACTTTTTCATATCTATATAATATCATTAAATTATATTAGTTGTCAATACGCTATATTGACAGCGGCGGGCAAGCGTGATAAAATAAAATCAATGAAAAGGTTCTGCAAAAGTTCAAAAAATCCAAAAGGCTTTACGCTGGTCGAAGTCCTCGTCGTCGTCGCGCTCATCGCGGTTCTTTCTTCGATCGTCGTCGTTTCTTTATCGGCGGTCGTAAAAAGTTCGCAAAAAAAAGCCGCGCAGGCCTCGCTGGAAAGCTATTGGCGCATCACTTCGATCTACGTCAATCAATGTAATTTAGGTTACGGTTCTTTTTCCAAAACCCAACTCAAAACGAGATTCCCGGCGAACGTTTTAAAGGAGCTATCCACAAATCCTTGCGTTAAGGGATCTTTGACGAAGGACGGAACGATTTATATCCAGCACAAAGAAAACCCGAAAAGCACGGTCGCAAAGTACAGTATCGTCAAGATCACCTTGCGTTCGGGCGGCAAGTTTTACTCGACGACGAACGGAATCAAAATGACCGGGCCGTTCGATTTATAACGCCCTCCGATCGAACGGACGAAAAACGACATAGAAAAAACGGCGAATCGATTCGCCGTTTTTTTTGATTTATATACTATCAATGCAGATTTTACGCCTCGGAAATTGCGTTTTTCCGCGAAACGAGATCAGACCGTGTAGATCGTCCTCATATATTCGTCGACGGAAGTAATGCCCTCTTTGATTTTGAGTCTGACGTTTTCATCCATAAAGATCATACCGGACTTTTGCGCGTATTCGCGAAGTTCTTCGGTCGTCGCGTTCTTGGTGATCAATTCGCGGAGAGTGACGTCCACCACCAAGACCTCGTGGATCGAAGTTCTGCCCTTATACCCCGTAAAGCTGCAGTTCGGGCAACCGACGGGACCGTAGCACTCTTTCAAAGTCGGATCTTTCAAAATATTCCGTTGCGCCTCGGTGACTTCGACCTTTTGCTTACATTTCGGGCAAAGCTTCCTGACAAGGCGCTGCGCGAGGACGCCGTTCAACGCGGCGGCGACGAGGTAAGGCGGAACGTCCATATCGATCAAACGGGCGATCGTGGAAACCGCATCGTTCGTGTGGAGCGTGGAAAGCACCAAGTGACCGGTGATAGCGGCGCGCATCGCGATATCGGCGGTTTCGTTATCACGAATCTCACCGATCATAACGACGTCCGGGTCCTGACGAAGGATGGAACGAAGCGCGGAAGCGAAGTCCAAACCGGCTTTATGGTTCGTTTGAACCTGATTGATCCCGAAGACCTTCTTTTCGACAGGGTCTTCGATCGTCGTGACGTTGACCGTCGGTTTGTTCAGGTCTTGGAGAACGGTGTAAAGGGTCGTGGATTTACCGCTACCGGTCGGACCCGTGACAAGGACGACGCCATTCGGCGCTTCGCAAACCCTCATAAACTTTTCGGCGTTCTCGGGAAGCATACCGAGGTCGGTCAGCTTAACATCCTGCCCCATCGCGGTGCCGAGCAAACGCAAAACGGCTTTTTCGCCGTAAGTCGTCGGAAGCGTGGAGACACGGATATCGATAAGCTCGCCCTCGAACGTGTAGTCGAAACGACCGTCGAGCGGGATACGCTTTTCCGCGATGTTCATATTGGAAAGGATCTTAATTCTCGTGATCAAGCTCTTATGCGCCGAAGGAGTAATTCTCATATATTCCTGCAACGCGCCGTCGATACGCATTCGGATAATGACGGTATCGCGGAAGGGCTCGATGTGAATATCGCTGGCGTGCGTAACGAACGCCTGCTGAACGAGGGTGTTGAGCATTTTGACGATCGGCGCGCTGTCGACGCGATCGTCGAGTTCGTTATTGGCGTTTTGCGCTTGCTCCTGCGCTTCTTGCTGCGAAATATCTTCCGCCATTTTCTGCGCGGTGACGTTCGCATAATATTTTTCGATCGCGTCGTTGATCGCGGGAGCGGTCGCGAGGACGAAACCGATATCCATTCCGGAAGCCATCTTGATATCTTCCGCCGCATCCATATTGCTCGGGTCGCGCATCGCGACGATGAGCTTATTGCGATCCATCTTGTAAGGGATGATCGTATGCTTGCGAGCGACCTTTTCCGGGACGAGCTTGATGATATCGGTATCCGTGACGAAGATCGCGCCTTCGATCAGAGGGACGTTCATACGCTGCGCCAAAGCGGAAAGGATATTGATTTCGGACGTTACGTTTAAGGAGATCAAAATTTCGGCAAGGCTTTTCTGCGGATTCGCGATCTGCACTTCCCTCGCCTGTTTCAGATCCTGCGGCTTTACGAAACCTTTTTGAAGTAAGATTTGACCAAGAGTAAGTTTGCTCATAATGCCTCCAACGCGCATATCGCGCGAATAGTATTATATCATAAAATAATTACTCTGTCAATATCGGGTTTTTCGGGAAAAATCGACGCTCGCGAAGCGCGATCGAAGAGAAAAAAAACGCGCCGAGAACGACATATTCCGCGGCGTAGATTTTCCGAAACGAGGAGGATAGCTTCCTTAAACGGTCGCGAAAAAGAGCAGCTCTTCCAAATAATGACCGTACGTCACGGCAAACAGAAAACCGAGCGAGAGAAAAGGAACGAGCGGGACTTGAAATCTCCCGCTTTTTCCGTACTTTACGATCATAAAAAGCGAATACAGCGCGGCGAAGACAATCCCCGCGAGAAAAGCGACGACGACCGCTTTATAGCCGAGCAGAAAACCGAGGCAAAACATCAATTTGACGTCGCCTCCGCCGACTCCGCCGCCCGTCGCCATCATCACGAGGAACAGAGGCAGACTGATCGCAATCGCACCGATCAAATGCTCCCACCAACGAACGCTCGTCAGAGAATAGTCGGTAAAGGAAAAGACGAAAAAGAGCGCGCCGAAGAGCAGAATCGCAAGCAAGATCGAATGCGGGACTTCTTTTATGTCAAGGTCGATCAAAGAAAGCATCAACAAAAGCGCGGATACTCCGAGATACGCGAAAAAGATCGGAGACAGATCGTAGGAAATAAGAAGCAAAAGCGCAGACGCTCCGAAAAGGATCTCGGAGAAGAAAGCGCGCGGCGCGGCGCTCTCCCCGCAATGCGGGCAACGGGCACGGAAAAGAAGAATACCTAAGATCGGAAGATTAAAGCGGAATCCGTAACGCCTGCCGCAAAACGGGCAAGCGGGATCCCAGATCTCGCGAGCGTCGCCGCGCGGGAGCGCATAAGACAGGCGACCGAGAAAGCCGCCCGCAAAAACCGCAAGTATCGTTAAAAACGCCCAAAAGATGTACTTCATTTTCCTTTATCAAAACTCCGTTTTGCAAATTAGCGGCGATCGCGGGGAACGCCCGAAGAAAGCCTATTGTCCCAACTGCTGATGCACGCCGATGCCGAACCAGCATGAATAATACGGAGTGCAACCCGTGCTGCCCGGCGTGTCTTTCGTGCTGATCACCGCGGGATCCAACCCGTTCAAACCGGCCGGGATCGTAGCTTTTTGCGTCCCGATTTTATTCAACACCAATGTTTCGCAAACGACCGCTTTTGAGGCTTCATATTTGATCTTTCCTTTTCTCAATCGAATATGGATGTCAATGATATTCCCTCTTCCGCCGTCATCCGGATTCGCTTTAACGAGCATATAAAAGCCCGCGTTTCCGTTCGTCGCGCTTGAATCGCCGTCCACGTAGATCCCGCCCGTCCCGGTGGTAAGGGGATCTTTATAATAATAATTTACGGTGTAACCGTCTCCCCCCGGCACTCCGGAATCTTCCCGATCGAATTCGGGACGCGCGCTTTTAAAACTATCCCAATTCATAACGTAATTCAGATCTGCGGGATAAACGTTTCTTTCATTTCTGGAGTAATCGTTCCATTGCGTAACCTTGGAAAGAATCGGCGTGTTTTTCAATTTATATTTATCCCCTTTACCATCAAAGTATTCGGTCGATAAACAATACCCGTAATCGATACTGGGAGCAATGCCGGGCTTGCCGTAATTCAATGCGGGAACGCTGTAGGAAGGATACGGACTGGAATCGGATTTTCCGACGAGCATAATATTTCTCGCTCCGCGAAAATCGGACGCCATATGCGTCAAAATGCGATCGGAATAATTTGCAAGCTCGGCGCGCGTCTTATTGAGACTGTACGTATTCATGACCGGTGACATGATCATCGAAAGGCAAACGGCAAGAATCCCCGTCACCGCGATCGCGACGACCATTTCGACCAAGCTCATTCCCTTTTTATTCATACGCTTTTTCCATCTCGTAAATATCATATCTTATTTGCTCTCCTATTCACTTTTTGAACCAAATCGAATAGTACTTCGTGTTCTTGCTGTTATTCGGATCTTCGACTGTGCTGACTGTGGCTTTTTTATTTTCCGAAAGATTCGCCGTCAGGATCGACCCTTGATTGATGACCAAATTTTCGCAAACTACGGATTTCGTCGCTTCGTAGGATATTTTCCCTTTTTTGACCTTCAAATGGATCTCCAAAGCGTTGCCGCGATCTCCGTCGTCGGGATTTTTGCGAACCAGCATAAAGAAACCGCCGTCGCCGTTCAACTCGATCCCGTTGCAGGCTTCGCCGAACTTTTTATAATGCCAAAGGTTAATCGCGGGGTGCGGATAGCCCGCGGGCGCGAGCTCTTTAATGAATTCGACCTCCTTTCTCATATCCGCATCCGTCATATTCGCATAGTTCTTTCTGACGTCGGGCGGAAGAAATATCTTTTGCCAAGTCAAATGCCAATCGCAGCGCGTTATGTAGAAGGTTCCTTTTTGCACAGTGCTACCGACTTTAAATTCATCGCAAGCAAAGTATCCGTAATATCCGAAATCACCCGGAGAACTATACTTATTCGTCGTAACGCGGACTTCGGATGCGCCGCGAAGATCGAGCGCGATGCTCGCCATCGCACGATCCGTAAAGGAAGCGAGTTCGGAGCGGGTCTTATTGACGCCGTAGGTCTTGGAGACGGGAGACAAGACCATGGAAAGGCAGACGGCAAGAATCCCCGTCACCGCGATCGCGACGACCATTTCGACTAAGCTCATCGCCCTTTTGTTATTGAGTTTTTTCATCCTCGCAAACAGCATTTTCGCCTCCCATTTTTTCGGCTCTCGCCCTCTTATTATGATTTCGTCTCGCCCATTCCGGTAACGTTGATCTGTTCGAGGTCGTAATAGGTCACGGTGGATCCGTATTTGGATTCGCTCGCGCCGGTCTGAGAGAATTTGAGTTTACTTTCGGACTTAATCGCAAGCTCGTCGAAACGAACCGTTACGTACAAGTCTTTTTTTCTTTTTTCGGAAGAACTGTCGGTAGCGTACTTTGAAGTCGCCATTTCCTTATTCGCGGTAGACGCCACGTTGCGCATTTCCTGCGCGGCGTTAAAGGATGCCATCGCGCTGGAAGTCAGCGGCAAGATGAGCGCGCAGATCAAGCCGACGACGGCAAGCGCGATGACGACTTCCATCAAGGTAAATCCTCTTTTATTCTTTCTCATCTTAAAAACCCTTTTCATTTTTTACCCCTCCACACGAATGCTGACGTACTTCCAATCCAGCATCTGCGTGCTGAAATTCGGCGGTAGCGTCATAAAGGTAGACAAACTGTATTTCGTACCCGTTCCGAACGTCATCTTTCCGTTCTTCATTACGCTTCTCGAATAGATCGTCGTATCCGACAGATCGGGCGGCGCGGCTTTAACGAAGGTCAATTTATTGCTTCCGTTCGGCGCGTAATAAAAGTTGTCGACGACGTACTTTCCGACGATCAAACGCTTCTTACCTCCGTTATCGACGCCGAGCGTCAAAGCATTTCGATTGACGGGAGTCGTCTGCATGTTCGCATTTTTCGTATATTTCGACGTTCCGAAAAACCCTCCGGGATTCGCAAGATCGTTCCACGTGTTCAAAACGCCCAAACTTCCCTGAGGATAATAAAGGTCCGTTGACCAACCGAAGGGCATATAGGCGTACGCGTAGAAAGGCATACCGTCCAGAATAAAGTCGATATTCGTGCCCGCGCCGATGATATAGAGCTGCGGCTGATACTTTCCGTCCACTTTGCGAACGGTTCCGAACGGCTTTGTCGAATCGGTGTTTTTCCCATAGAAATAGAAACTATTTCCGCTCGTAAAGTATAAGAACACGCGCCCTTTTCCGATGACGGTAAAGGTGTTTTCGTTATCATAATACCATTCGAGGCCGTACCCCTGCGGCATAATGACGTGAAGATCTTTCGGTTTACTTCCATAGGGATCCAGCGGATTCTCACAAGCGAAGAAGTACCAAACGATATCGTAGGAACCTATCGGTCCGCCTTGATACCAAGCCCACTGCGGCGAACGCATAACGTCTTTCATATGATTTCCATGAAGACCGGAGTGCGGAATCGAATACCACTTAGTCGAATCGAGCGGAATCGTAAAACCCCAAACGGAAACCGAACTGGAAGAGGCTTGACTCGTTCTTGTGGAACGATTCCAATTCGCGTAGTCGTCGCCCTGCCCCATAACGAACGCGTCGTAATCGAGTTCGCCGCTCTCGAAGACCAATATATCGGTGATGCGGTCTTCGCCCGAAGTGGAGCGGCGCTTGATCCCGTCGTAAACGATCTCCCCTTTCGAATTTTTCAAGCTCGAAACGATATCGCCGATCTCGGATTTAAGGCCACTGCCATTCCAGGCTTTTTCCGCCAATAAATAGGTTTGTCCTCCCTCGGTCACCTTCGCATTTTCCCATTTTAAGTTTATTCCGACGGATTCTTGATATTTCATATTCAGGACGCGTTTGGACGGGTTATTGTATCCCGAGAGAGCGTTCGAATTCGCGTAAGGCAACGTCCAAACATAGGGAATCAATCGAACGTTCCAATAGTCTTCGTTCTGCTCATCGAAGTTTTTGGCGACGGAATCCGTCCACATCGAGGACGGGTGTTTCAACCCGGATTGACTGCTGCTTTGTTTTTTGACGCTGCCGCCCGCGCCTTCAAACTCCACGGAGAACTGTTTTTGAAAGTCAGCGACGTTGATCGGACCATTGACTTTGGTGGGAGAAATCGACGCTTCGCCGAACGAGAGCGTTCCTTTCGCCCAAGGCTCCACCGATATTTTTATATCGAGTTTCGCCATCTGCCCGCCAGACGCATCCTCCTCGCCGGTTACCGAGGGTTTCGCGGGATTGCTCCTTACCGAAAGACGCGTCGGGAAAGGATTGGGAATCGAATACGGCGTAAAGTTATTCCTTTTAAGTTCTTTCAACGTAGCGCTTACAACGCCCGAAGACTTGATGTTCGTAATCTTTTCATTGCTGCCGTTCGGAGTGTAGTATATGGAATTGTAGTTTTGGGTCGTACTTCTGTTAACGTTACTCGCAAGCATACTCGCGTATTTGGCGCCGTCCGGTCTATACGCCGACCGATCGGTCGGTCCGTCACCCGTATTCGACGCCCAGAAATTACGCCCGTTTTCCTTACATTTGAAATAACCGAAGAACCCTGCGAGATCATCGGCGTTATTGCTCTTCCCGGTGTACCAATTTCCGTCTGTCTTCTTAACGTAAATATAGCCCGCCGTCAAATAAAATCCCGCGAAATATCTCGTTCCCGACGATTGATAGTCTTTCCCCGAGACGACGCCGCTCTTCTCGACGACGATACCGTCATAAGCGCAAATATCCAGCGTGCAAGTGCCGTGGACCCACGCCGCCCCCGCCGTCACAAAGACGCCCGGGTTCGAGGAAAGCTCCTTCGCGGGAAGATATTCGGTTCCGCTCGTCATCTGCGATTTCGTGACCCATTTTCCGATATAGCAGTTCTCACCGACGCTCAAATTCCCGGTCTCGACCCAAATGATCGTCCTCGCTTGCGGCGTCGTGTGCTCGTACTTCGGAGGAACGGAAGAAATGCGCGAGCGCGCGGAACTCGTCCCCGACAGTTCAAGACCTGCTCCGAAATAGAACATCTTGGAATAGATCGAGCCGGTTACGCCCGTTCCGTTTGAAGATGCGGCGATCTGCACGCCTTTTAAGTTCGTACCGTCCAGCAAATAGGTATATCCGTTATAGAAACAGACGTTGGATTCGGTCTCCACGTTCGACAGGACGTTGATTCCCGTCGAATCCGCATATCGATGCGCGAAAAGCGATCCGTCCATCCGCCAAGCTCCCGAGGAATCCTTATAATCGGTGACTTGGTTTCCGTTAGTGAAGCAGTGCCGCCCGGTCGAAGATTCAAACCCTTTCGAAGTAAGATAACAGCTCGTCAAGCAAACCTGCCCGTCCGTAATGAGCGTGCTACCCGCGGCGAAATTGCAGTTCGCGGCGTGACAGACGCCGAGATAGGTATTCTCGTCGTCATTCTTAACGAAGACGGGTTTATGGAAATAAATCAAGCTCTTCGAAGTACTCGTGGAAGCTCCGCTCCAAACGTTTCCGCCGCAATCTCTTACGGAAGAAGAAACTCTTCCGAAAGCGGAACTGATCGCTCCCAAATTCCCGTTATGGCTGAACGCCGTGGTATTGGCGGTAAGCGCGTTACAGTACACGTCTCCGTAAAAATGCATTTTTCTCGAAGAAGAGTAGCTGATCAAAATCAACCAGCCTTTAATATCCAAGCGGCTGTTCATCTTGCAAGCGTTCGGATAATCGTCGGGGTTCTTTTTCGGGGATGTGATCAAACAAAATCCGCCGTTTTCCACCGTGTACGACAATTGCCCGCATTCGTTCCACTCTTTCATAACGTCGCCGAAATAGAAGCCCGAAACGTTGATCGTGGATTTATTATGCGAATTATCCACGAGCACGCCGCGCACTTTGATCGTCCCGCCGACGGTGATCGTCTTGGACATCGTTCCGAGCTCGCACCAAAAACCGAAAATATCCGCAGTCAGCGCGACGTTACCGCCGACGTCCGCATTGATTGTCAGGTGCGAATTAAAGGAAAGGACGTTCCCGCTACACTTTTTATTGGAAATGAAGGTTCCGCCGTTCAGTTGCATTCTGGCGCTATTGAGTTCGGCGTTGGAAGTGATCGTGTCGCAACTCATGCCGACCAGCGTCCCCGAAACTTTGCCGCTGACGGTAACGCTACTGAATCCGTCACAATAAAGATCTTCGCCGACCGTTCCGCCCGTCGTTACCGAAGAAAGATTCCCGTTTTTCGTTCCGTAGAGAATCGCCTGTCCTGCAACGGACGCGCCGGAGTCCCAAGTCAAAGAAGAAACGGGCTTTGAAGCGGCTTTGTTCACAAGCAGTTTCCCGCCGATCCTCCCGACTGCGAGCGACGCCGTACCCGTGTTCATTAAAGCAAGGTTGCCTCCGAGCTTATAGCCGAACCAAACGTTACCCGTTCCGTAGGCGTTCAAATAACCGTTGATTACGGTATTTGCCTTATTGTTCGTTTTCCATCCGTCGATTCCCCAGCTTCCGGAACGGTTTCCGTACCAGTCGACGTTTCCCGTGACGGTCTGATAGTTATCGCTTCCGCTCGTACCGAATGAAATATACGTTCCGCTCGAAATAACTTCTTTGATCGTCCCTTTATGAGAGGAATCGTTCTTAAACATAATTCTTCCCGAAGAATTCTGGACGGAAGGCAGGCTCGTACAGTTCGTGAAATCCGTATCGCCGCCCGAAGAAAGAATATACGCCATACCCGAATTGAAACTCGTCCCGTTG
>JAIKVL010000014.1 GCA_024685775.1 Clostridia bacterium
GCTCTTATTGAAGGAAGCCGAATTCTTCTCGACCTCGATCGGCGTGGAGTTCTTGACGATGACGGTCAAGTAGATCGAACCTCTGTTCGTGCTGTACACGTAGACGTGATCGCCCATCGGGAGGGACGCGAGATACGCCGCAGAGATCGTGATCGCGCCGGTGTCGCTGACCGTGTAGTTCGCCGCGGAGATATTTTCACCCGTAAGAGCGATGAAGTCGGATTGATTGCGCTTGACTTCGAAGGTCAGATCGCCGCCGTCCGCCACGTCGTACATCTTCTCGGGCTCTTTGCAGGTCGGCATGACCGCATCCTTGTGGAAGGTCAAAAGGCAAGTCGCTTCTTTATTCGATTTCGCGCGCAAACGAACTTGCTTCGTGAATTCGTCGCCCACGGAAGACTGAACGAGGACCAAACCGTCTTCCGGTTTATAGATAATGTAATCCGCCGCGTCGTCGACGTACTCGAAATTGAATTCCTTTACGCTGATCGGATGATTCAAGCAATCCTTCAACGAACGGATGTCGTACGCCGTGCAGTTGATATCTTCCAGCTTCGCGTTCGGGCCGCGGATCTCGATCTTTTGATCGTCCGCCGAACGAACGAGATACGGAGTACCGATCTCGAAAAGCGGGAATTCCCAACGCTTGATCTCGAAATCTTTCTTAAATCCGATGAAGCCGACGATCGGCAAGGTAAAGCCCGCTTTCAGGTGGAATTTCAAGCTGACGTAGGCGCCGACGGTAAGATAATAGCCGAAGATCAGATTCCCGTCGTGATCGGTGGTCATCCATTCCATACGAAGCTGTCCGCACAGTTCGCCGTACACGCCCGCGCTGACTTTCAGTCCGACGCCGACGATCTTTAAGCAGGAAACGTTAAAGCGGAAATACAAACCGACGTCCGCCTTGACCTTTCCGAGCATCACGAGATCGGATGCGGTGCTGTCGGAATCGAACGACTTATAGAAATCAAAGTCGCCGTTAACGAAGGTAACGCCAAAGCTGGTCTCGGTAACGTATCTGTACTCGAAACCGATCTCCGCATGGATATCGAAGTTGATCTCCATACCGATTTCGAATTCGAGGACGAAGATCCAAACAGGAACGTTCCATTGAACGAACGGCACGTCGCCTCCGATCGGATCGCCCGCGAAATCTTTTTCTCTCTTAACGAGGTTATCTCTGAACGTGTTGAAGCTCTTCGGAACTTCGTTTACCGCCGAAAGATCCATTTTGACGGAGAAGACGGTTTCCGTTCTGACTTTCAACCCCGCGTTGAGTTCGAGATCGACGCCGGACGTACTGAACGAGCAGGACGCGCTGAAAATCGGGTCGATATAGATCGCGTTGTCAAACATCAAGACGAGCGCGAGACCCGGCGCGAAGGTGATCGTAAAGGTGCACTTCAAATCGATAAAGCTCGTTCCGATCTCCCAAGAGACGCCGCAGGTGACCTTCGGCTTATCCTTAACGGTAACGGAAGGCAAGCTTCCCTTGAAGCTTTTCAGATCCGCCATCACTTCGTCATAGGTTTCGTCCGCCGCTTCCACGACCGCTTGATAGAACGCGCATTGTTCGAGCGCGTCGCGGATCGCTTCTTCGTTTATTTTCGTGTTCGTTTCATCCAAAGCTACGTGCTTATAAATATCGAGCTCGTCGACGACTTCGTCCAAATTCGCGAGGCGGCAATAGACTTCTTCCCTTCCGTCGACCACTTCGGAATCGCGAACGACGGTATACGCCGCGTAGCCGTTGTATTCATAGCCCTCGATATCGCCTTCATACATACGAGCGAGCTGAGGATCGGTGTCTTCCTCGGCGGGCTTTTGCGCGAGAATAACGTCACCCGCTTTGAAGCGCTCGTCAGCAGCGGCGGGAAGAATCACGTTATAGAAATAATCCTCTCCGACTTTGACGAGCTCGACGGTCGTCCCCGCGACTTTGACGTCCTCAACGTCGTCCTTAACGTGGACGTTCTCGACTTCTTCGCCGTCGATCGTAAAGACGAAGGAAGTCAGACCCGCGTACTTCTCGTCCGCGAATTCCGCGGCGAGCAGGAAAATCTTATACGTGCATCTCTTCTTGAATCCTTCCCTCGCGGTGATCCGATAGTTTCCGTTATCGAGCCTCGTGCTCTTCAACGCGACCTTTTCGCCCTTGTTGTTACGAATGACGACGAAATTGTCCATCGCAGTGGAAGGATCGCGCTCCGTAACGATATCGAAATAGGTCGTTTCCGGAAGCTCTCCGAAATATCCGGTATCGGCGACTTCCGCGGAAGCGGCTTGCGCAACGGGCTCTCCGCCTTTATTCCCGATGATCCCCGCGGCGAAAAGCCCGAGGACGGTTGCGGCGGCGACCACGATCACGATAGGAATGATAATCCATGCTTTTTTCATATCGATCTCCTGATAAAACGAACTTTGGGGAACACTCCCCCAATTATGCACTTTACATTTTAGCACTTTCCGCGCGCACTTTCAAGTACTTATGCAAATTTTATATAATTCGCGCGTATATGCGAGAAATTCCCCTTTACATTCTATGCGGAAAAGAATTTTTTCGTTTGCCGCGCAAAAAAACCGCGCCTCGCGGCGGCGACCGAAGTCGCTTTCGCAAGACGCGGTTTGGTTTTGAATGATTCTTCCGTCAGAAAATCATTGCGCCGGTTGGCTGACCGTGATACCGACGTTCGTGACGAACTCGCCGGATCCGTCCTCGTCGGCAAAGGTGATCAAGACCTTATAGTAACCCGCGGGGAGGAACTCGCAGTAATTCGGATCGATCGTAAAGGTTCCGGTCGTTCCGTCCACGTCCACGATGTAGCTGTACTTCTCGATATAGATCGCGTTGGTCTCGGAAGTGACGCCCTCGCCTCTGACCTCGATGTTATTGATCTTCGCTTTCGCATTCGTAAAGTTGTAGGAAAGCTGCTTCATGCTTCCCAAAATGTAGGAAAGCGAGGTTTGGCTCGTCGGGGTCGGTTTCGCGGAGTTCGTGACTTTGACCGTAAGGAAGAGAGAATTGACGCCGGTCAAAAGCTCGAATTCGTGCTCGCCGTTCGAGAGAGCGGAAAGCGTTTCCGCCGCGACGGTGAAGGTAAAGGTTCCCTTATCGTTCTTGGTCAACGTGTACTTCAAACCGGAGACGGAGAACGCGTTTCTGTCCGTAAGGAAGAGCTCGAAGGAGAGCGCCTTCGGTTTCGCCTTATCGAAGGAGAGCGTAAGCGTGCCGTCCGCCTGAACGTCTTCGGAGACGATCTCGGGCGCAGCGGTATTGATGACCTTAACGGTCAAGCGCTCCGACTCGCTGCTGCTCGACGCGGAGAATTGATATTCGCCTTCCGCGAGATTTTCGAGGAACGCTCTGCGGATCTTCAACGTGTTGCCTGAGTAAGAATAGTTGCCCGCGGCGATATTGTTGCCGGTGAGGACGATGCTGCCCGCGGCGACGACGGTGAATTCGACGTCGGAAGGCGCGTTCTTATCGAACTCCGCATAAGACGTGTACGCGACGATCTTCGCATTGTCCTTAACGGAAACGGTGAAGGATTTGACGACTTCTTTATCCGCACGGAAACGAATGGAGAAGGCGTGGCTGCCCGCGGAGAGACCCGCGAGGAAGTTCGCGCCGATCGAGACGCAGTTATCCGTCACGGTATAATCGCCGGCGGCGATGCCGCTGCCCTCGACGCTCTTGACTTCGTAGCCGTACTTCTCGAACTTGACGGGAACGGGGTTACGGAGCGAAGCGACTTTCGCGAAGGAGAACGCCGTTTCATAGAGGATCGGATCGCGATCGTCCTTGACGGTGACGGTCAAAGCGACGCTCGTGTCGTTCGTCGCGGTGACGACGTACTCGAAGGAGCCCGCGTCTTTCTTCATAAGACCGAGCGCGTAGATGACGAAGGTTCCGCTCTTATCGACGGTGTACTCGCCCTTTTGCAGTCCGCTGACGCTCTTGATCGCGTTGCCGTGGAGATTGAGCTTGAAGGGGACGTTCGCTTTCGCGCTCTTATTGAAGGTCGCGCTCGTCTTTTCCGCGGAGATCGGCGTCGAATCAACGACGTTCACGGTCAAGATGATGTTTCCTCTGCTCGTGACGTAGCTGAACTTATGCGCGCCCATCGGCAAGGTGTTCAGGAAGTTCTTGGAGATCGTAAGTCCGCCGACCGCGTTGACGGTGTAGTACGCCGGGGAGATATTCTCGCCTTGCAAAGCGACGAATTCGGACTTATTGAGGAGGGTGTCGAAGGTGACGTCCGCCGCGGTCTTCTTGTCGAACTTCGCTTCGGTGATCTCGCAGGTCGGCATGACCGCCGCCTTATGGAAATTGACGTAACCGACGACGTAGCTGTCGGATTTGGCGGTCAATTTGACTCTCGCGGTGAATTCCGTTCCGACGGACGGGCTGACGTAGACGCCGCCGTCACGCAAGGTGACGTACTTCTCCGCGCCGCCGATGTAGTCGATATCGAAGCTGTCGATCGGGACGGAGATCTTATTCGCGTCCGCGATCTTATCGAGATCGAACGCGTTCACGAGGACGTTATCGAATTTCGCGCTCGCGCCTTGGATCTCGACGTTATTCTCTTCGTTCACGAAGCTCTTGATCAAGAACTTGGAGCCTTTTTGGAAGATCGGATACCTGATTTCCGCAAGCTCGAAGTTATTCTTATAACCCAAGAACCCGTAGACGGGGATATCCACGCCCGCCTTGACCGAGAAGTCCAAAGCGAAGTACAAGCCCGCCTCTATGTAGTATCCTTTCATAATGTGAAGTTGCTTCTTTTTAAGAGCCGCTTCCATATCGATGCGGAATTGACCGCCGACTTCGCCGTACGCGCCGAGCTTGATCTTGAAGCCGACGCCCGCGACGCTGAGAAGGGTTCCCATAAACTTCAAATACAGACCCGCTTTCAAGGTCGCTTTTCCGAAGAGGACAAAGTCCTTCGCTTCCTGTTGCGAATCGAAGCTCTTGTAGGTCGTAAATTCGCCTTCGACGAAGGAGACGCCCGCGCTCATCTGCGTGTTGTAATGATATTCGAAATTCATCTGCGCTTTGAGTTCGAAATCGAAGTCGAAACCGATTTCAAGCTCCAAGCAGAAGCAGTAGATCCAGTATTGCATATTCCAGATCTTGACCTCGTTCGCGCAGAGCGCTTTTTCGGTCGTTTGATCCTTGACGAGAGCGGTGAATTTCTCTTTGAAATCTTCGACGGAAGTCGCTTCCATCTTGCCCTCTGGGACAGCCATATCGATGGAGCAAACCGTCTGCGTGTTGATATTCGCGCCGAAGTTTAACTCGTAATCGAAGGAGAACGCCGAGAGATCGTAGGAATATTGGAAGTTGAGATACGGATCGATCTTCACGCGGTTGTTGACGGAGAAGACGACGTCCAAGCCCTTCGCGAGAGTGATCGTGAATTTGACGTTCAAAATAAGCTCGGCGTTGTAACCGACGCTTCCGTCGTTCGTTCCGGTCTTGTACTTATCGACCGTGGCGGCGAGATCGGCTTTCAAAGCGTCCGCGTTCGGAAGCTTGGAGATGAAATCTTCGACGCTGAGTTTCGGGAGATTGGAGAAGTATTTCTCGACGCTGACGTCCTTCGGGAGACAGTTGATGAAGTCCTCGACGCTGAGATTCTTCGAGAGGTTGGAGATGAAGTCCTGAACGTTGACGTTCGAAAGCTCGGACAGGAAGTCCTCGACGTTGACATCGGGCAAAAGCGCTTTGAATTGGTCGACGTTCAAGTTCTTCGAAAGATCGGAGATCAAGCCCTCGACGCTGACGTTCGGGAGATAGGAAAGAAGGGTTTCCGCATTGATGCCCGAGGGGAGATTCGCAAGAAGCGATTGCGCGTTGAAGTTCGTCGGGAGATTGGAAAGATAGCTATCGAGGTTGATGCTCTTTTTGAGGTTCTCGACGATGCCCTGCACGTTCGTCTGCGAAAGCGAGGTGAAGTACTCTTTGACGTTCACCTTCGGCAGGCTCGCGACGTAGCTTTGGAGATCCACACCCTTCGGAAGCTCGCCGATCAGGTCTTTCGGATCGAAATCCTTCGGGAGATTCGCGAAGAAGTCTTGGACGTTGATATCGGTCGGAAGCTTGGAAAGAAGCTCTTGCGGATTCAAATTCGAGGTAAGACCGGAGACGAAGTTCTCGACGCTCAGGTTCTTGGTAAGACCGGAGAGCAGGCTCTCGACGTCCGGCTTCGGAAGCCCGGAGAGGTACTCTTGAACGTTCATCGACGGGAGATCCGCAAGGAAGCTGTCGACGCTGACGTTCGGGGAGACCTTCGCGAGATAGCTTTCCAAGCTCGGCGTCGGGATGTTGGACAGGAAGTCTTTGGCGTTGATGCTCGGAAGCGAGGAAAGGAAGCTGTCGACGTTGATATTCTTCGTAAGGCCGGAGAGATAGTTGTCGACGTTGAGGTTATTCGAAAGGTTGGAGACGATCTCGTTCAAGCGGCCGCTCGAAAGGTTCGCGAAGTACTCTTGAACGTTGATCTTCGGAAGGTTCGCGATATAACTTTCGACGCTGACGTTCGAGGGAAGATCGGGGATGAAATCTTTGAGATCGACGTTCGCGGGAAGGTTGGAGAAGAATTCCTGAACGTTGATGCTCGGAAGATTGGAAGTCAGGTTCTCGACGCTGAGGTTCTTCGTAAGATCGGAGATGAAGTTCTCGACGTTCACGCTCTTCATAAGATCCGCGGCGATCTGATCGACGCTCGCCTTCGGAAGATTTTTCAGATATTCGGAAACGTTGATGTTCGGGAGAATGGACTTGAAATCGTCCACGCTGAGGTTCGAAAGCTTGGAGATGAAATCTTTGACGCTTTGGATCGGGAGCTTGGCGAAATACTCGTCGACGTTGATATTCGGGAGATTGGCGAGGAAGCTGTCCACGCTGAGATTCTTCGAAAGATCGGAGATGAACGCATCCACGTTTACGCTGTTCGGGAGATTGGAGAAGAATTCTTCGACGTTGATATCGGGAAGAGCCGCCATAAACTCGTCCACGTTCATATTCTTGGAGATGACGGAGACGAAATCGTTCATGATCGCTTCGACGTCGGGGAGAGCGTTTTCAAGACCCGAAGTGTCGACGCTGTCGGGGAAGATCGCATCCGCAAAGACGGAGACGACGATCTTCGGCTTTTGGGTGCGGATCGGGAACTCTGCGGAATAGAGATCCATCGTGGCTTCTGCGGCTTGGAGAAGGACCTCGGCGAATTGGCTGTTTGCGAATTGCTCGGCGAGCGCTTCCTCGTCGATCTTCAAATTATCTTTCGTAATGGGGACGGATTTGTAAATATCGACCTTGTCGAAGACTTCGTTCATCTTCGCGAGGCGGCAGTAGACCTCTTCGCGCCCGTCCACGACCTCGGATTCGCGGAGGACGTAATACGCGGCGAGACCGCTGTACTGATTGGCGCTCGACTCGTTGTAGATCGCTTGGAACTCTTCGCCGAGGAAGCATTGATCGGGCTTCTTCGCGAGGATGAGCTGCCCTTCTTGGTAGCGCGTTTCCGCCGCTTCCGCAAGGATCAGGTTGTAGTAGTACTCGGTCCCGACCAAGATGGGCTCGACGACCGTTCCTTCGATCGCGACCTTCTCGATGCCGTCCTTTACGTCGACCGTCTCGGTCTCGCCCTTGCCTGCGATCGTAAAGACGAACGTGTCGTAGGGAGCGTACTCGGCTTTTACGAACTCGCCGAAGTACAAGCGAATGCGATAGGTCGCCCTCTCGACGAAGCCGTCACGCGCCGACAAACGGTAAAGCCCGTTTTCGAGCCTCGTGCTCTTCATCGGGACGCGGTTGCCCTTGCTGTCGGTCACGCGAACGTAGTTATCGATCGCGGTGGAAGGATCCCTTTCCTCGCGGACGTCGAAATAGGCGTCCTTGCCGAGGTTTCCGAAAAACCCTCCTTCGGTGATGGATGCGCTTGCCGCTTTCGCGACGGCGTCGTTCTTTCTGCCGATCACGCCCGCGGCAAACAAACCGAGAACGACGGCGGCGGTAACGACGACCACGCAGATGACGATTCCGAGAACTTTTTTCTTCATAGCAAATCTCCCCAAAAATTTCTTTAATTTTTTATATATACTAAACAAAAAAACTTTTGCCTTGATATTCTATCATATGCGCGAGGAATCCCTCAATGCTTTATATGTAAAATAATATAAAATGTAAATGCTATATAACGCGATTTCCTCAACTGTTTTCTACAACTGTTACAAATCGGAAGTCCGACTTCCATTTTGCGTCCTCGCGAAAACCTTTCAGCCGAAGACGAACGAAAAACCGCCGACCAAAGCCCGCCTTCCCCATTCTCGCAAAGCGGGAGCTCCTCTACGAACGCGAGACCCGACGAAAAAAAACCGCACGATCCCTTCATAATGGGGAAACCGTGCGATTTATTTCTATCCTCCTGCTAACGCGAAGAGCGGTGCTTAGGCAAACGCTCCGCGAGAGAGCGGAAAGGAGCATACTCCTTGTATGTGACTGACGCGAGCGATGCGGTAGAGCCGCATAAGCGCCGTTATACGCGTTAGCCTAACAGAGTGAACATGCCATAAGGAACTCTCCCCTGCCAGCTCTTCGCCGCCTTCACCCCCAGCGCATAGCTGACGATCGGCGCAAGGTCGGTATTGACGTACTTCCCGGGCTTGCCCTGCTTTACGGTCTTTCCCGCGATCGCAAAGGTAACGTTGACCTCTTCGGGGCGGTTGCCGCCGTGACCGGTGCCGTCCTTGGCGTAACGGTGACCGTGATCGGTGCAGAGGATAAACAAGGTGTCGTCCAGCCAGCCGCGGGATTTATAGGCTTCGTAAAGCTTTCCGATCAAGACGTCGACGCGGGAAACGGCGCGAATGTAATTCGGCTTGTTGAATCCGTACCCGTGCCCCGCGGAATCGACTTGATTCAAATGCATATAAGCGATCTTGTAATCCGCCGAAGCGGTTTCGTCGATGATCCTTTGGACGGTGACCGCGTCGGTCAAAGCGTAGGTCTCGTCCGCATAGCCGTCCGTTTTCGCGACTTCGCGGATATGCTCCGCGAGTTCCGCGTCCCCGATCGCGAGTTCGCCTTTCGCGACGGCGGCGACGGTCTCGACGTCGTTATTGATTTTCTTTACTTGGGGGAGATCCTCGATCGCGCCGTTATTGATCGCGCTCCAAGTGCAGACGGAAAGCGCTTTTTCGTTCGGATGCGCGTCGAGATAGGTTTTGATGAAGGAAGGATACTTCGGATCGGGCTGCTTACCCTTTTGCAGATCGGCGTTTGACGACGCGCCGTCGATCTTGTGATAAGGCGGGCGCACGCCGTGGAACATCGAGCACCAGTTTTGCGCGCTGATCGTCGGATAGACTGCGACGCCCGTATAGGTCACGGAAGCGTTGACTCTCGTCCCGCCGTCCGTCGTAAAGCCGCCGAACAGGCGTTCGTAATACGGCATCGAGCCTTTGTCCATTCGGTTCGGATAATCGCCCAAGCCGTCCACCCCGATGATCAAGACCCGCGCGTATTGGTTTTCGGGGTTCTCGCCAATCAAAGCGAGATCGGCGTCGGACGGGATATACCCCGTCGCAAAGCGATTGAAGACGAGAGCGCCGAGGCAGCAAAGAGTCACCGTTGCCGCGATCAAGACGAACGCGATCGAAGCGATCAAGATCGTCCTGCCTTTATGCGCCGCCATAATCTTAAAAAGGTTTTTCTTTTCCGACGTGTTCATTTTTCTTCCTCCGAAAACAGTATAGCGCGTTTTTCGAAAAAACGCAAAGGCAATTTTCCCGAGCCGTTATCCCTCGAAAACGACGGATATTTTCGCGCGATCGCCGACCGAAAGGACGGTCAGCGAGAAGCCGGCGGGCGTTCCGTCCGACCACGAGGGCGAAAAGACGTCTCCCGCGAGGAAGAGATCGTCGTCCTCGGCGTAATAGGTCGAATCGACGCTGTCGTCGTCATCCGCTTCGCAGATCCGAATCAAGCGAGGGTCCTTTCCGTTGTTCGCCTTGTAGATCTCGATCAAGCGATCGACTCTGCCTTTCTCTTTCACCGCCGCGTTGACGTGATAGATCAAGACGCCGGGAGAAGAAAAGATCCCCACGTCCTTTTGCGATTTCAGCGCGAACAGCCCCGTCGGCTTGTAGTAACAAACGATGAAATACTCCTGAAAATAGGAATTTTTGCCTTGTTTTGAAAGGATCAAAGCGTCCCCCGTTTCCTCAAACGGGGCAAGCGCCGCCTCGTAGTCCGTCCGATAGACGAAGGTCGGACGGATCCAGCCGAGGATCGCCTTGGAAAAGGGATCGTGATCCCCCTGATTCCCGTCCATCATATTCAGATTCCCGAGCCCGCCGCAGGGAGATTCCTCGTTTTCGTAATCGTAATAATCGTCCAAACCGAGAGCGTGTCCCGTTTCGTGGATCAGGGTTTCCGCGTTGACCGAGACTCCCAAATCGTCCTCTTCTCCGAAACGGGAATAGATGGGATCGGAGAAAAAATCGAAGCTCATCCAAAGATAGCGGAACGGTCGAACGCCGTCGTACGCCCAAAACGGCGAATCGATCTCCCCCTCGTACGCCCACCACAAATCCGAGCCTTCGTCGTAAGGCGCGAGATAGACCATATAGACGCAGTCGATAAATCCGTCGCCGTTCGCGTCGAATTTTTTATAGTCGATCCGATCGTCGAAATGCGCGATCGCTTGGGGCAAGACTTCCCGATCCACCGCCTTGCGTTCCCTCGAAGACCACCGTTTCCCCGTCTGATAAACGGGAAGGATGGTCGCGCGGAGATCGAGTTTCCCGAAGGACGAAGCGGCGTAATAGCTCCGAAGAGAGTGCCACCCCGTCTCCTCTTCCGTCCCGTTAAAAGCGATTTCGAGCGTCTCCCGAACGCCCTCGTAGTTTCTATTGGAAAACCCGATCGGGATGACGAGGAGATTTACGTCGCCTTCGGAAGGAATGCCGACTTTGAGATCCAAGTCGCCCGCAAGCTCGTCCAGCGTCCGAAAGCGCGCATTCTCTTCCACCCCTTCCGCTTCGACGAAGATGCGGAGTTCCGCCCGCTTTTCCCCGCGCGAGATCGTCAAAGCGTACTCGCCGCGAACGAGGGGGTCGTAGTCCCCTTCGATCGAGACGTCCGAAAGCGACAAAACTTCCCCGCCCTCGCGGATTTCGAGATCGGAGAGCGCGTCTTCGAGCGAAGTCTCTTTCGCGACTTCGATATAGTCTCGGCTGAGCCGCAAAGCGTCCGAAAAATGTTCTTTGTTTTTTGTAGATCGGTTAAAAAACGAGCACGCGCAAAAGAGGACCGCCGCCGCCAAGAGAAGCAGCGCGAGAAAGATGCTTTTCGTAACCCGTCCTCTATTTGTACTAACCATAATTATATAAGTACCTTATACCTTATTATATATAAGACTCGACCACGCGCGCAACACTCCGCCGATAATTCTCCTAAAATCGGACTTACGCGTCGTTCGCACCTCGCCGAATCGCCCTCACTTATCCGAAAAAAGCAAATTGTTCGGCGATTCGAATAGATAAATCAAGTTTTTATCATATTTATTTCGGCACAAAAAAACAATGCATGCCTGCATTGTCTTTTTATTATTAAATCATTTATTCTTCAAAATCATATTCAGCAAGAAGATTGTTTGAATATTCAACACTATTTAAATAATCATCTACTTTAAATTTGCCATTGTTTATTTTATTGATAAGTGACTGGTCATTGTCTGCAGTTTGAATTGAGAAATTAATTTGTTTTATTCCGCTATTATTTGAAACTACAATAGTAAAACATTTAACTGTTCCCAAATCAGAATCCAATCCGCTTCCATTATCTTTAAAAATAATCTCTGCATTTTGATAATCAAATCCATCAGTGATTGCCTTGTCAAGAATCGCGTTGACAAGCTCTGTTCTTGTCCCTTGGATTGTGTTGTCATAGCTGAAAGAGTATTTTTGAGAATATGTTGCTGTTGAATTGTTAATCTTGGAAGCGTCTTTCAAATCATTTATGTTGATTGGATTCGCAAAGTCAACATTGAAAACAAATAGTGTTGCCGCACTACCATTTTCAAGTTGGAGGGTTACTTTGGAATGTTGTATTTCGTCGTTATCATTTACGTCCCCGAGATCCCATTGGTAATTTGTAACATAATCTTTAAAAGTTGAATACCTTCTTCCGAAAATATCTTGAAGTGCATTATCATAATGTGTGGCAAGATTTGTATTGACTATGTCACCATAATCTGACAGAAGCTCTTGCATTGTGATTGAAGGGAATGACTCATTTTCATAAGCGACATAAGCAAAGTCATCTTGAGCGTAAAGCGAATCAAGGAAGTCTTGATCATTTTGTTTTTCTTTGGCATCGTAGGTTTGTTGAGATCCCATTGCTACCTTTGTGTGACTGAGAGTGTAAGTCCCGCTTGCGATGTCGTCAAGTTTGACCGGATCAAACACAACTCTGTAATTGGCGAATTTTCTCTCTGTGTCATCAATCTTTGTGGCAACTGAAACAGTCATTCCGGCGACTTCAGCTTTGTCATTTTCATCAAAGAAAGAATAGCCGCAGTAGATTGGATTTTCAATTGAATATTTATTGATTATTGCTTTTGCAATTTTGTCACCAAGCGCTTTGGCTTCCGTCGGATTCGCGGAAAGCAACGCTTTTACGGAAAGGATCGTGGGCTCGACCTCGGTTTCTTCGCCGTCTTGCTGTTCGTTTTCTTCGCTCTGCTTCTTTTCGTCCTCGGAGGATTGTCCCTCGCTTCCGTTCGGCTCTTGCGAATTCGTCTCGCCGCCGTCATTCGGATCCGCGTTTTCGATCGGCGCAGGATCGTTCGTCTGAGAGGATTCCGAGCCTGCTCCATTACACGCGGCAAAGAATACCAGCGACAAGATCAAACATACGGCAATCAAAACGATTTTCTTCTTAGACATCTGCGCTACTCCTTTGCTATATGACATGTATGCGACCGAGAAAACTTGCGTCCGATTCAAAAAATTTTCCTATAAATAATCCGTAATCCTGTCTCATTTTATCACAGTTTTCACAAAGATGCAATCTCCGCTTTACAATTTCCGAATCTCGGCGCAAGCGGTACGCTCATTGGCGAATCTTGTTCAGCCGCGCGGCAAGCAGATAGGCAAGCGTGATCTTTATCACGTCCGGCAAAATAAACGGGACGACGCAGATCAAAAGCGCGTGTTTCAGCGTCCCGCCCATAATGAAGACGAACCATCCGCACCCGCCGAAATAGATCAAAGCGAGGGAAACCGCCGCGGCGATATAATGGACGAAACGCGGCGCTTGGAAAAAGGACAAGACGAAATAAAGAAGCGCGACGACGGCGAACGCCATAATGAATCCGCCCGTCGCGGAGAGAAGGACGGAGAAACCGCCGCGGAAGCCGCTGAAAAACGGAAGCCCGATCGCGCCGAATAAGAGATACAGCCAGACGGCGATCGCGCCGCGCCTGCCGCCCAAGTATTCGAGCGTAAAGAAGATCCCGAAGACCTGCAACGTAAAAGGAACCGTCGCGGGGATCGTTATAAAAGCGCAAACCGCGTTCAACGCGACCGCAAGCGCGATATGCGCCATATCGCGCGTGTTGATTTTCTTCAAAACGTTTTCCTTCATACTTTGATTATACCTCGCCCGAAGCGATCCCCGCAAGGGTTTTACGATCGCCCGCGGATTTTCACTCCGCTTCGCGCGACGGTCGAACGACCCGCGCCGTTTTTTTTCCGACGCCGCCCCGCGCGAACGATCCAAGCCGAAGCGAACGCCTTCCCCGCCGACGGATCGCCCGACTTCGCAGAGCCGCCGATTCTCCGAGCCGCAAAAGCGACCGAACTACGCCCATTTGACGATCTCCGCGCGCTCCGAAATCCCGCCAAAAAACCTCGTTTCAAAAATTTTCTCAAAACCTTGGAATAATGCGAAATAAGTGCTTGCAAATTCTTTTTCCGTGTGCTACAATAACACAGTACCCAGCGGACAGTTAGCTCAGTTGGTAGAGCGTCTTCTTGACGTGGAGAGGGTCAGGGGTTCGAGTCCCTTACTGTCCACCAACAAAAAATGTCGGATTTTCCCGACATTTTTTATTTTCTTAACAAAAAAAAGGGACGAGAACCGAGAGCGTTAAGAAAACAGCAGTTGACTTCTGCTGTTTTTAGCGACTGACCGAAGTATGGCGAAAGCAAATAATAAACGAAAATGCCCTGCTTGAGCCATACGAGAGGAGAGTCCCTTACTGTCCACCACTCGCAATCTAAATCGAACCTTCGTTTGGTTTAGATTGCTTTTTTATTTGCCTAAATACTTATGCACGGCGGGCCAAGCCTTATCTGCGTAAAAGCGGTGTCCTTCTTCGCCGATGACGTGCGTCAAGCGGTCGGCAAAGCCGAGGAATGCGTACGCCCTCTTCCCTTGCTCAAAGCAAGCTTTTGCGCCCGCAAGCGGGAAAATCTTGTCCTCCGCGCCGTTGACCTGCACGTAATACTTGGGGCAAGCCATAGCGACCAAGTCGCCCATATCGAAAAATAAGCCTATCTGCGGCACGTAATTGCAGGAGCAGTGATGCATCGCGCCAATGGAATCCGCAAAACCGCACACGGCGCAGGATGGCATGGCAAGTTTGATGCGGTCCTCCAGCGCAGCGGCATAAGCCGTGGCCGTACCACCGCCGGAATTTCCGGTCAGGCAGATGGCGCTTGCGTCCACTTTGTCGGCAAAATACTTTTCCACTACGTCGATCATTCGGCAGACGTCCCAAACGCGTTCCCCTACGGTGGTGCGCCCCATCAGAAGGGCGGTCATCGCTGGTTCCAGGCAGGCGTCAAGCTCCTTATTCGGATTTTTAAGTTCCCCAAACGAGCGTTGTTCCATACAGATGGCGGCGTAACCTTCCTTGACCGCGCGGATGCAAAAATCGCGGTTCCCGTTTTTGATGGAAAGCGCGTCCTTCTCCTGCTTTACGACGCCGAGGGAGATGTACATACCGGGGGAATGCCCTTGTAAACAGATGATCACGGGCGGATTTTTCACGCCGTCCGGCAGGAGCAAATGCGCGGGAATGCGATAGCCGGGCTCGCTTTGAAAGGTGAAGCGCATTTCGGTATATCCCGCCTGCTGTTTTTCCCATTCAACGGAAAGATCCGGAGCTGCGGGGATCATGCGATCCATCCCAAGGAGTTCCCGCAGTTTTTCGCGCGCCGCGCCCTGCCAGGACTTCAGATCGCCGCCGTCGTAACTCATGGACGGCTTGACTTTGCGGAACAATTCCCGTTCGTAATCATAGGTACATTTCACGCTACGCATCCTCCTCGCCGAAACACGATCGGCGGACTTTATTTTATCACATTATTTATACAGCTTGCAAATCGTTCTGTTCTCTTGTTTTTTGACAAACTCGCCAAGATCGCGTTTTGGGAAGGGTTTGCCGTGTCCAACGTACAAAAACTCGGCGTCTATTGCAAGAAATTGCTTCCGGCTTTCCGTAAGCGCGGCGTTGTCTTCTATCCACAGAGGGGAGTATCCCACCAATCCTATCTCGCTCATACATACGTCACCGACGAAAAGTTTGTCGTCCACTTGAAAACAAAGGTCCGCGTCGGCATGCCCGCGAAGTACGAAGAAGGCGATCCCCTCCACCGCAAGCGGTTGCGCCTCAGCGTCTACCGCATCCGATACATCCACCGGCGCAAAGGGCTGCAATCGAGGAGTATCCGCGGAAATCCGATTCAGCAAAAACGTGCCCCGCAAAAAGGAACCTAAAACGAACCCGTTTAGGTTCTTTTGCTTTATTTTCAAATCTTCTGTATTATGAAAGAACCGGCAAAAGTAGCATGTTTTTTAAATAGAGAATTCAACAATTCGATTTAGTTTGCGTCATCTCCACCAAAGACAAGTTAAAATGAGTCTACTTTTTTTCGAGTAGACTTATTTATTGTATAAAGGGCTTTTTGAGATAATATCCAAGGATGGCTTTTGTGGGTTAAAATATTGTTTTCATGTTTTCTGTATGGACAAAAGCTGTATTGCTCTTGTGAAAAATCTATGGTACAATGGTAGCATCTCCAAAAAAAGAGGTTCATATGGACAGAATAAGTGTATATGCATATTGTGGATTTGATTTAACAGCAGAAGAACGATTCAAAAAAATCAGAGAAGCCGGATTTAAGAAGGTTGCCGTT
>JAIKVL010000015.1 GCA_024685775.1 Clostridia bacterium
CACGCGAGCTGGGTTCAGAACGTCGTGAGACAGTTCGGTCCCTATCCATCGTGGGCGTAGGATATTTGAGAGGATTTGTCCCTAGTACGAGAGGACCAGGATGAACGCACCTATTGTGCATCGGTTGTCGCGCCAGCGGCACAGCCGGGTAGCGAAGTGCGGATGGGATAAACGCTGAAGGCATCTAAGCGTGAAACCCACCTCAAGATGAGATATCCCATATCATAAGATAGTAAGACCCCTTGAAGACGACGAGGTAGATAGGTCGGAGGTGGAAGTGCAGCAATGCATTAAGCTGACCGATACTAATAGGTCGAGGGCTTAATCACTGACAATTTTGGTTAGGCAAAAATATGTATTTGAAGCAAGACTAATTGAACTATGCAGTTGTGGATGTGCTGAAAACATCCAACCATTCCGGTGGTAATGGCAAGAGGGACCCACCCGTTCTCATCCCGAACACGGAAGTTAAGCCTCTTCGCGCTGAATGTACTTGGCTGGTCACGGCCCGGGAGACGATGGCGCCGCCGGATACCAAAAAGGGAACTCGAAACGAGTTCCTTTTTTTTGTCGAAATCGTCGAAGTTTTCGGGAAAACCCCCTTGAAACCGTGTCTCTTTTGGTGTACAATATTGTAGGTGATGTAATTCACTGAAAGAAAGGGAACGATGGATTTTATCAGAGCGCATCAATTGAATTTTATGGTCTTTATGTGCGGTATGTGCGGGATCCTTGCCGTCATGACTTTGTTCATGAAGTTTTTGCCGCGCAATACCAAGCGTATTTTGTTTTTTATGGAAATATCCGCTATGTTGCTTTTGTTCTTCGATCGACTGGCGTATATTTACAAGGGCGTCGTGTCGAATCCCGCGTTCGTTATGGTTCGCGTCAGCAACGGCTTAGTCTTCTTTTTGTCTTTGTTGATTCCGTTTTTCGTTACGCGCTATCTGACCGATATTTATATCAATGATGCTAAATTGACGCGCGTTCCCGTTCAGCTGGTCCTTGCGGACGTCCTGTTTTTCGTCGGCACGATCATGCTGATTGTTTCGCAATTTACGGGACTTTATTACTATTTCGACGAACAAAACGTCTATCATCGTTCGACGTATTATATTATTTCGTACATTATGCCGCTTTTGATCATTATTATGCAGGAGTGGTCGATCCTTCGATTCCGGAAAAAGATCAAACCGCGCGTCGCGATCTCTTTGTTCGTCGCGATCGCGCTTCCGACGATCGCCGCCGTTTTGCAGCTCTATGCATACGGCATATCTTTGATCAATATGACGACGGCTGTCGTCGTCATCGTCTTCTATACGTTTGCTTTGCGTTTCCTCGCGGAAGCGGCGGAAAAGACGAGGCTTCGCGAACTTGCATTTTATAAAGAAGGGCAAAGAAAAGAAGCCGAAACCTTCGAGCAGACGACGGAAGCTCTGGCGAACGCGATCGACGCGAAGGACGCCTATACGCATGGTCATTCCGCCCGCGTCGCGCAGTACTCCAAGCGTATCGCGCAACTGGCGGGGCTTTCGAAGAAGAAATGCGACGAGGTCTATTTTGCCGCGCTGTTACACGACGTCGGAAAGATCGGGATCCGTCACGATATTATCAACAAGGTCGGGAAACTGACGGAAGAGGAGTTCAGCCAAATCAAAGCCCATCCCGTTCTCGGCGATCAGATCCTTTCTTCGATCAAGCAGGCGCCCTTCCTCAGCATCGGCGCGCGCTACCATCACGAACGTTACGACGGGCGCGGTTACCCCGACGGGCTCGCGGGAGAACAGATCCCCGAGATCGCGCGCATTATCGCCGTGGCGGACGCTTACGACGCGATGACGTCCGTCCGCAGTTATCGCCAACCCCTCGAAAGATCGGCGGTTCGCGCGGAACTCATCAAAGGTATGGGGACGCAGTTCGATCCGCGCTTCGCGGAGATCATGCTTCGTTTGATGGACGAAGACGACGCACAATCGGCGCAAAGCAAAATCGCGTAAAATCGGCGCGACCGAGAGCTTCGAAAACGAAAGGAAAAAGAAACGGCGAATTTTTTCGTCGTTTCTTTTCTATGTCTTTTCCCTTTTTGTGCTTGAAAGAAAGAATTTCCGAGTTGCGCCGCCGTTTCGTTCTATTTTCGGAAGGTTTTAGCACGGTCTTAACGAGCGGCGATTCCGTCGGGAATCTCGTTGTGGTGCGCCGCTTTCATTTGATACATTCTGTCGTCCATTTCCTTTAAGAAACCGTCGGCGTCTCCGTCTCCGTCCCAAAACGCGACCCCGTAGGAAAGAGAAAACTCGTAAGCGTGACCTTCGTCGTTAAAGTCGCGGATCCGCCTTTCGACTTCTTCCGTGAAGTTTGTCAGATCGTCTGCCGAATTCGCGAATTTCAGAACGATGAATTCGTCTCCCGCAAAGCGGAACAGCCATTCGCCGTCTTGCGCGGATTGCCGCAGAATGCTCGCAAGCGTCAATAAGGCTTTATCCCCTTCGGAATGTCCGAAGTTATCGTTGATCTCTTTGAATCGGTCGATATCCAGCATAATTCCCGCAAACGTGCGGTTTCGCCCGATCCAAGCGGCGAGAACGTTATCCAAATACTGACGGTTGTAGATCCCGACCAGAGGGTCGATATATGCCAGCTCGTTTTGCTGCATCATAAAAAGCCCGGTCAATCCGATCGCCGAGGAGAGCCAAGCCAGCGAAAGCCCGTAGACCAAAAACTGCAACCCCGTCCCGATGATGACGGGGACGAGGAAGATCAGGAAACTGATAAACGTCCGCGCGCCGTTTTCCTTTTTGAATTTCCGAAGCAGGAAAAAGATGGACAGAAAATAGTAAACGATCACCGGATAGTAGACGTAGCTGAAAAATCTGCGTTCGTAAACGTTGTTTGCCGTGATGGCGTAGGAGATGGGGACGAAGTAGTTTACGACGTTTGCGAGGATCATAATGATCCCGATGATGATCTGCGGTTTGTAGCGTTTCCAAATGCGATCCGTTTTTCCGTAAAGGGAAAGATCGACGTACACCAAAAGGGAAAAGGGCAGGAACATATTCGCGGTAAAAAGGAAGGTGTTCGCCGCATAGTTCAAAACGCGCGCGCCCGGGAAAAGGTGACCGTCCAGCAAATAGGACGCCATCTCCATAAGAGAGCCGAGCATAACGCCGTAGACCGTAAAAACAAAAACTTTATCCTCTATGCGTTCGCGAACGATCTTGATGCGCGCCACAAAGCGCAAAATAATCAATAGGGCAATGCTGACCGCATTCGTGCAGATGATGGATCGAAGATTCATCGGGAATTTACCTCCGGTGTTTTTTCGGTTTATGAACCGAGGTGAATTCGTGCGGATCGGTAAAAGTTGCAGCAGAGCCGACGCAACAAAATATTCTATTTAAGGTACTTTTGATATAAGTACTTATATAGTATACCATATTGGCGGCGAAAATGATAGTGACAGTTTATGTCTTATGCGTTTGCCGCCTTTGACAAGACCGTATTTTCCGATTGCATCCATATCGGCGAAAAGCCTGAGAGCGCGCTTTCGGAAACGAAAAAAGGTCTCGCGTTTCGCCGCGAGACCTTTTTTATAAAGCCGAGGGATTATTCGACGTCGGGCAGGGACGCCATCGCTTGTTTGAGTTCTTCGTCGGAGGGGAGGTAGTCTTCCATAACGCCGTCGTTGAACTTTTCGTAAGCGTACATATCGAAGTAACCCGTTCCGGTAAGACCGAAGACGATGGTCTTTTCTTCGCCGGTTTCTTTGCACTTCAAAGCCTCGTCGATCGCGACGCGGATCGCGTGGGAGCTTTCCGGCGCGGGAAGGATGCCTTCGGAACGCGCGAAGTACTCAGCCGCTTCAAAGACCTCGGTTTGCTTCGCGGTCGTGGCTTCCATATATCCGTCGTGATAGAGCTTGGAGAGCGTCGGGCTCATTCCGTGGTAGCGGAGACCGCCCGCGTGGATCGCGGAGGGCATAAAGCCGCTTCCGAGGGTGTACATCTTCGCGAGGGGGCAGATCTTGCCGGTGTCGCAGAAGTCGTACGCATAGACGCCGCGGGTAAAGCTCGGGCAACTTGCGGGTTCGACCGCGATGATGCGGTAGTCCGCTTCGCCTCTGAGTTTCTCGCCCATAAACGGAGCGATCAAACCGCCGAGGTTACTGCCGCCGCCGGCGCAACCGATGATGATGTCGGGCTTAATGCCGTACTTATCGAGGGCGGCTTTGGTTTCGAGACCGATGACCGATTGATGGAGAAGGACTTGGTTCAGGACGCTTCCGAGGACGTAACGATAGCCGGGCGTCGTGACTGCCTTTTCGACGGCTTCGGAGATCGCGCAACCGAGGCTTCCCGTCGTCCCCGGGAATTCGGCGAGCATTTTCTTGCCGACTTCGGTTTCCATAGAGGGGGAGGGAGTAACGGACGCGCCGTACGTCCTCATGACCTCGCGGCGGAAGGGTTTTTGCTCGTAGGAGCATTTGACCATATAGACTTTGCAATCGATGCCGAGGTAAGCGCACGCCATCGAAAGCGCGGTGCCCCACTGCCCGGCGCCCGTCTCGGTCGTCACGCCTTTGAGACCTTGCTTCTTGGCGTAGTAGGCTTGGGCGATCGCCGAATTCAGCTTATGGCTACCGCTCGTGTTGTTTCCTTCGAACTTATAGTAGATCTTCGCCGGCGTTCCGAGTTTCTTCTCCAAACAATAAGCGCGAACGAGGGGAGAGGGACGATACATCTTGTAGAAGTTCCTGATCTCCTCGGGGATCTCGATGAAACGAGTGTCGTTATCGAGTTCCTGTTTCGCGAGCTCTTCGCAAAACACGGGGGTCAGCTCCTCCAACGTCGCCGCCTTCTTCGTCGCGGGGTTCATAAGGGGAGCGGGCTTTTCTTTCATGTCGGCGCGCATATTGTACCAGAACTTCGGCATCTCCGACTCTTCGAGATAGATCTTGTAAGGGATCTGATTTTCTTTCTTGCTCATAGTTTCCTCCTTTTTCCGCGTTTTGCGGTATTTTATATTTTTACGCGTTTCGCGCAAATTCCATTATGCTCGCTCGGGTAAATAAAAAACCTGCCCCAAGCATATCTATGCCGGGACAGGACATTCTTTCCTGCGGTGCCACCCTGCTTGACGCTTTCGCGCCCACTTTTTTCGCGTACCATCATACGCTCGACGTTGATAACGGAGATCGCGCTCCGACTCTGCATACTCAGACGAATCCGTTCCGCAAAGCCCTCGGAAGCCCATTCGAACTCATTTTCCCTGCCGCGATCACACCACCCGCGACTCTCTTTGAGGGAAGGGGACGAGCCTACTCTTCTTCCTCTTCGGTTTTCTTCATTGTAGCACCGGTCTTTTTCGCTGTCAAACGATTTTTTTTAATTTTTTTCAAAAAATATTTTGCGATCGATCGATCCGCTTTTTGCTTTCGCGCTTGCGCAGTCGCGCGCGCATTATGCGCGTGCGCGCGAGAGAACGCGGTTTCCCCGCTCCGAAAAAAGATCGAAAAATTTTTTGTTTTCGCTTGGAAAGTGAAGAAATCCGATCAAAAAAACGGCGAATCGCTTCGCCGTTTTCGATAAAGATCGATTTTCCGAGGCTCACGCCGCGGTGCTTTCGGGTTTGAGATCTCCCTTATGCGTTCGCCGTGCCGCCTACGGATTTGTAATGGACCGTAACGCTCTTTTTCGTCTGCGCGTCCGTCAGGAAGGTCTTGACCTTGGAGAGCTCGATCGCAAAGCCCATGTTCTCGATCTCGGAACTGACGAACTTGCTGTTTACGACGCCGATGAGTCCGCCGTAGATATTGATCGCGGGGCCGCCCGAGTTGCCGCCGTTGATCGCGGCGTCCGTCTGGATAAAGGTAAGTTTCGGAGAATCCGTAAAGGTCTTGCCCGTTGCGGAAACGAGACCGCTCGTCGCGGAAAGCCCGAAACCGCGCGCGTTGCCGAGGAGCAAAAGCTCGTCGCCGCGGGTTACCGCACCCGAATAGAAGGGGATCGCCGTCCAATTCTCGCCGACGGGGGGATTCGGGACCAATTTGCAGAGCGCGAGATCGTAATCCGCGTCGCGATAGACGAACTGCAATTCGTAAGAATTTCCGCCGTTATAATATTTGCTGGCGGGATCGAAAACGCCCGTGATCGACGAGTATTCGCCACGGATCGTCTTCGTTCCGTAAGTGTAGCCGAAGATTCCGCGTTGAACGGTGGAATAATCGACGACCGTTTCCTCGTAAGCAACGACGTGATTGTTCGTTATGACGTAACCGTCTTCCGAGATGATGAAGCCCGTTCCTTGGCAACCGAGATTGTACTCCTTTTCCACGCAGGAAAGGTTCATAACGCTGTCGACGTAGGTTACGGCGTAAGCCCCGATATTCGCTTTGGATTGCCCCACGGCGTCCCGAACGGCGTCTTCCAAAGCGTCCACACGCGCGGAAAGGGTTTCCGCGATCTCGCGGTATTGCGTTAGAGCCGATTCGAGCTCGGCTTTCGAGACGTTCGTATAGGTCGTCGTGGTTTTCGTCCCGGAAGAACCGCCGACGGAGCCTCCGTTTGCGAGGGAATCCGCGTTACTTCCGAATAACGAGCACCCCGCAAGGCTTATGGCGATCGCGAGGATCAAACCCGCGATCAAAATTCGAAAAGTTTTTTTCATCGTTATCTCCTTTCGCCGCCCGAGGCGTGCGCTTGTTGTACCCTTATAATATTATTTTAACATTAAACCAACCTTAAAATTAGCAATTTTTCTTAATATTTCATATAATGACGTATGGAAAGCGAAGTCGGCTTTGCGTGTGCGGTCGGAAACGCGCTCGTAAAAGGCAAGGATCTGAAAGAACTTATGGAATTGCAAGCGGCGCTGCAATTGATCTCCGCGATCGTAAACGGCGCGATCGCGACTTTGCGACTTTCCTCGGGCATTACGCCTGTTCCGCCGCTCGGGCAAGGGCGATAAAATCCGCCGCGGACAGCGTTTCGCCGCGAACGGAGGGGGCAAACCCCGCTTTTTCGATGACCTTTGCGGCGTTTTCTTTTCCGCCGAGCGCGCCCGCAAGCGCGTTTGAAAGGGTCTTGCGACGCATATTGAAAGCCGCGCGAATGAGTTTGCGCGCATCCGAGACCTCTTTTTCCGAGTAGCCTTTATCCGTGAGATCGACGCGCACGACCGCGCTGTCCACGTTGGGCGGGGGCGTAAAGTTTTGCCTGCCCACGATCCTCGTGATCTTTGCGTTCGCGACGAGCGACAGGGACGCGGTGATCGCGCCGTACTCTTCCGTCCCGGGAGCGGCGACGAGGCGCTCCGCGACCTCTTTTTGCACCATAACGGTGACGCTTTCGGGGCGGATCTCCGATTCGAGAAGACGCATCAGAATCGGCGTGGTAACGTAATAGGGAAGGTTTGCGACGACCTTGAACGAGGCGGGATAGGGGTGGCGCGTCTTCATAAAATCTTCGTAGACGACCGTTACGTTCGGTTTGTCTTTTAAGGTGACCGAAAGGACGGGGCGGAGATCTTCGTCGATCTCGAACGCCACGACTTCTTTCGCTTTTTCCGCGAGAGCGAGGGTCAACGTCCCCGCGCCCGCGCCGATCTCCCAAACGACGTCCGCGCTCGCAACGCCCGCGTCCGCGACGATCGCGGCGAGCAAGTTTTTATCCGTGATAAAGTTTTGCCCGAATTTTTTATTGAAACGAATGTTGAAAAAATTGCCGTCAATGATCATAAGCGTACGTTATAAAATGCGAGAGCGTTTTTCGTCGTCAGCGTCTCGACCTCGGCGAGGGAAAGCCCCGTCAGCTCCGCCATCTTTTCCGCGACGATGGGAATATACTTCGGCTCGTTCTTCTCTCCGCGATGGGGAACGGGGGTCATATACGGGCAGTCCGTTTCGAGGAGAAGCCGATCCTTCGGGATCGCCGCGAGGACTTTATCCTTATGCTTGGCGAAGGTCAGGACGCCGCCGAAAGAAAAATAGGCGTCCACGCGATCGGAATAATATTTCGCGAGTTCCGCGCTGCCCGAATAGCAATGCAGCAAGCAGCCGTGTCTGAATTTGGAAAGGTTGCGTTCGAGGATCTCGTTGAAATCTTCGTAGGCTTCGCGAACGTGGAAAACAACGGGAAGCCCGAGTTCGTCCGCGAGTGCGATCTCCCGTTCGAGGACGGCTTTTTGCACGTCGCGCGGGGAAAGATCGTAATGATAGTCGAGTCCGATCTCGCCGATCGCGACGACTTTTTCTTCTTTCGAAAGGCGGACGAGTTCTTTTTCGACTTCGTCCGAATAGGTCTTGGCTTCGTGCGGATGGACGCCGACCACGGCGTAGACTTCCTTCCTGCGCGCCGCGAGAGCCGCGCTCGCGAGGGAGGAGGGCAGGTCGGACGACGCGTTGAAGATCACGCCGACGCCCGCTTCTTTCGCCGCTTCGATCACCTCGCTTTCGCGAGGCGCGAGGGCTTCGTCATCCAAATGCGCGTGAGAATCGATAAACATTATCGGACTTCGCTTCCCGTGTCCACCGTTTTTTCGGGGTTGACGAGGACGACTCCGCCTTTGCCGTCGTCCGCGCAAAGGAGCATTCCCTGACTTTCCACGCCGCGGAAACTATGCGGCGCGAGGTTGTAAACGACGACGACCTGCTTCCCGACCATTTCTTCGGGCGTGTAATACTTCGCGATCCCGCTGACGATCTGCCTCGTCTCTTCGCCGATCTCGACTTGCATCACGAGGAGCTTTTCGGTTTTGGGCATTTTTTCCGCTTTGACGACTTTGCCGACGCGCAACTCGACTTTCGCGAAATCGTCGATCGAGATCTCGCTCTTATGCTCGGGCGCCGCTTTTTCGGCGGGTTTTTCTTCTTGTTTTTCGATCTTGCTTTCCATCTCGGCGATCTCCTTTTCGACGTCGACTCTCATAAAGATCGCGTCGCGTTCCGTAACGGTTTCGGCTTTCAATCCGCCGAACGAGCGGATCGAATCGAAGGTTTTTTCCTCTTCGGTGATCCCGTCGAAGCAGGAAAAGATCTTCTCGGCGGTGTCGGGCAGGAAGGATTCGATCAAGACGCCCGCCGTGCGGATGACTTCGAGAAGGACGTACAAGACGTCCGAAAGGCGCGCTTTGGTCTCTTCGCTTTTCGCGAGGATCCAAGGGCAGTTTTCGTCGATATATTTGTTCGCGCGGCGGATCAAAGCGAAGATCGCTTCGAGCGCTTCGGGGACGAAAAGCTCGTCCATATTCTTCGCGACTATATCGAGCGTCTTTTCGGAGAGCGAAATGATCTCTTCGTCCGTGCCTTCTTTCTTTCCGCTCCAAGAGGGGATCTTGCCGCCTTCGTACTTATTCACCATCGCGACGGTGCGTTTTACGAGGTTTCCGAGGTCGTTCGCGAGGTCGGCGTTCAATCTCGAAAGGAAAGCGCGCGTCGTGTACGCGCCGTCCGAACCGAAGGGGATCTCGCGGAGCAGGTAATAGCGGACGGCGTCCACCGAGTACTTATCCGAAAGCTCGACGGGGTCGACGATGTTTCCTTTGCTCTTGCTGATCTTGTCCGCGCCCATCAAAAGCCAGCCGTGTCCGTAGACCTTTTTCGGCAGGGGAATATCGAGCGCCATCAAGAGGGCGGGCCAAATGATGCTGTGGAAGCGGACGATCTCTTTGCCCATCATATGGACGTCCGCCGGCCAGTACTTCTTGAAGAGGGAATCGTCCTCTCCGCCGTAACCGAGGGCGGTGATATAATTCACCAAAGCGTCGATCCAGACGTAGATGACGTGCTTCGGATCGAAGTCGACGGGAACGCCCCAAGTAAAGGTGGAGCGGGTGACGGCGAGATCTTGAAGACCCGGTTTCAAAAAGTTATTGATCATCTCGCGGCGACGGGGCTTCGGAAGCAAAAAATCGTCGTTCTCTTCGAGAAGATTGATGAGTTTGTCCTGATATTTGCTGAGACGGAAGAAGTAGCAGGATTCTTTCGCGACGGTGACCTCTCTTCCGCAGTCCGGGCATTTGCCGTCCGCGAGCTGGGTCTTCGTCCAATACGTTTCGCAGGGAACGCAGTAAAATCCTTCGTACTCGCCCTTGTAGATATCTCCTTTTTCATAGAGTTTGTCGAAGATCTTTTGGACGGCGGCTTCGTGATAGGAGTCGGTCGTGCGGATGAATTTGTCGTAGGAGATCTTCAAGCGATCCCAAAGCGCTTTGAGGTTCGCGACTTTTTTATCCACGAACTCTTTCGGGGTGATCCCCGCTTCTTTGGATTTTTGCTCGATTTTCAAGCCGTGTTCGTCCGTCCCGGTCAGATAAAAGACGTCGTAGCCTTGCTTTCTCTTAAAGCGGGCGATCGCGTCGCAAATGACGGTCGTGTAGCAGGTCCCGAGGTGCCAAGTTCCGCTCGGGTAATAGATAGGCGTCGTAATGTAAAAAGTGGGCTTTGCCATAATTTCCTCCCGCGCCGCGCGCGCTATAATCATATACTAAAATCAATTATACTACCGAAAAGGGAAAAACGAAAGTTTTTTAAGCGAAAAATCGCGTCACTCGGGCGAGGGGAGCAAAACCCGCCTTTTTTCTTTACGGAGCGCCCGATAAATTGAAAATCGGCACTTGTTCGCGCGGGGAAAATTTGTTATAATAAGAGCAATACCGATACGGAGGTTTTATCGTGAATTATTCTGAAAATTACGAATATTGGTTAAAGAACGTGTCGCCTGCCGAAAAGGCGGAGCTTTCCGCGATCGCGGCGGACGAAAAGGAGATCGCGGAGCGTTTCTCGATGCCCTTGTCTTTCGGGACGGCGGGGATGCGCGGAACGATCGGACTCGGAACGTTCCGTATGAATTTATACACCGTCGCCCGCGCGACGGCGGGGCTCGCTTCCTATATCGCGGAAGTCGGCGAAGAAGCGAAAAAGAGAGGCGTCGTCATTTCCTACGACACGCGCAGAATGAGTTTCGAATTCGCGCTCGAAGCGGCGAAAGTCCTTGCGGCGAAAGGCGTCAGCGTCTATTTGTTCGAGAACGTTCGCCCCGTCCCGATCCTTTCGTTCGCGGTCGGCTATTTGAAAACCTTTTCGGGGATCATGATCACGGCGAGCCATAACCCGAAGGAATATAACGGCTATAAGGTCTATGGGTCGGACGGCGCGCAGCTCTCTCCCGAGGCGACGGCGAAAGTCGTCTCGTATATCGAAAAATGCGATTATTTCGGCGTTCCGAAGGCGGCGGCTACCGACAGCCGCGCGGACGTTATGGGAAAAGACGGCGAGAAGATCGGAGAATTTATCACCGTCGTCGGAAAAAGCGTGGACGAAGCCTATTTCTCCCGCATCGAAAAACTTTCGCTTTCTCCCGAAGCGGTCGAGAAAGAAGGCGGGAATCTTAAAATCGTTTACACTCCTTTGCACGGAAGCGGCTATAAACCCGTGACGGAGATCCTTTCCCGCATGCATATCCCGTTCAACGTCGTCCCCGAGCAGGCGGAGCCCGATTCGGAGTTCCCGACCGTCAAAATGCCGAACCCCGAAATGCCGGACGCTTTGACCCTCGGGATCAAACTCGCGGAAGCCCTCGGAAGCGACGTCGTCATCGGGACGGATCCCGACGCCGATCGCATGGGCGTGGCGGTCAAGAGCGACAAGGGCGAATTCGTCCTGCTGACCGGGAATCAAACGGGCGTGCTTTTGATGGACTATATCCTTCGCCGCCATAAGGAGAAGGGGACGCTGCCCGCGAATGCGGCTTGCGTCAAAACCATCGTCACGACGTCGCTCGCGAAGAAAGTCGCCGAGTCGTACGGCGCGACTTGCTTCGACGTCCTGACCGGATTCAAATTCATCGGAGAAAAGATCGACCTGTTCCAAAAAACGGGCGCGCACACCTTTATGTTCGGCTACGAAGAAAGCTACGGCTATCTCTCGGGAACGCACGCGAAGGATAAGGACGCCGTCGTCTCCACGATGCTTTTCGCGGAAATGGTCTGCTACTATAAGAGCGTCGGCGTCAGCGTCTACAACCGCTTGCAGGAGATCTATAAAGCCCTCGGTTATTACGCGGAAAAGACGATCTCCGTCTATTTCAAGGGGCTGGAAGGAATGGCGATCATGGCGGAAAAGACCAAGGCTCTCCGTGCCGTCGACATCAAGTCGATCGCGGGATACAAAGTCGTCGCCGTGACGGATTTCCTTGCGGGCGAAAAGACGGACGTTTCGGGCAAAAAGGAGAAAATCGATTTCCCGAAGAGCGACGTTATGTACTATTCTCTCGAAGGGGGCGATTGGGTCGCGATCCGTCCGTCCGGGACGGAACCGAAGCTCAAACTGTACGTCTCCGCGAGCGCGAAAAGCGCGGAAGCCGCCGCGGAAAAAGCCGCCGCGCTCTTGGATGAGATGAAAGGCTACGTCGAGTGAAACCGCTTTACGACGCGATCGAAGCCTACGCCGCCGTAAAAGGGCGTTTCCATATGCCCTCGCACGGCGGTGATCCGAGCGCTCTCTTTAAGGATAAAAGAGAGCGTCTTTACGCGTCTTGCGCGTTCGATATCACCGAGCTTTCGTTTTCGGATAACCTCGCGTCGCCCGTCGGCGTGATCCGTCAGGCGGAAGAACTCGCGGCGAAGGCTTACGGCGCGGAGAAGACCCTCTTTTTCGCGGGCGGGGCGACGGACGCCGTTCGAACGGCGCTTTGGTGTTTGCGCGATAAAAAGATTGCCTTCCTCGGCGATATGCATAAGAGTTTTCATTCCGTCGCGCGGCTCTTTTCTCTTTCCGTGGTCGAGAAAAAAGACCTTTCGGATTCGGAAAACGAAAAGATCGAGGTCGTCTGCGTAACTTCGCCCGACTATTACGGGCGCGTGAAAGACCTTACGGAAGTCGTCGCTTTTTGCGAGAGGACGGGGGCGATCCTTCTCGTGGACGAGGCGCACGGCGCGCATTTCGCGTTCAGCCCTCTTTTGCCGAAAAGCGCGGTAAATTCCGCGGATTTCGTGATCCACGGCGCGCATAAGACGCTCCCCGTTTATACGGGCGGCGCGATGCTTCACGTCAAAAGGAAGTTTTACGACGCCGCGGTCTCGGCGCGCAGAGAGTGCGTTTCCACCAGCCCTTCCTATCTCGTGATGGCGAGTCTGGACTACGCGCGCGAGTTTATGGAAGAAAAGGGCGAAAGGCTGTATGCCGAGCTGAAACAGAGGCTCGACGATTTGAAAAAGAAGTATAAGACCCTTTCCGTGCTTCCCGCGGACGATTTTACGCGGCTGACCGTCCTTCGCCCGGAAGGAGGGCACGCGCTCGGCGCGTATCTCGAAAAAAACGGGATCTTCGCGGAAGCGCAAAACGCGGATTCCGTCACGTTTATCGTGACGCCGTTTAACGAAGATTCTCTCGAAACCCTGTTTTCCTTATGCGCGGGCTTCGATGGGAAAAACGCAAAAAAAGCGGATTTATCCGATCTTATCGGGAAAGTAAGCGAGGAAGACGTCGGCGTCTATCCGCCCGGTGTTCCCCTCGTCAAGAAGGGCGAGGTCTTTACGGCGGAAGCGGTCAAGGTCCTCGAAGAGAATTTAGATAGACTTTTCGGCTTGTCGGGTGGTACAATAAAGGCGAAATGAGAGAGGCGTTGCGGTATGAAAAACAGGTGAGAGCGTCGTCCGCGTTTCGGACGATCGAATCCGATCTCCGTCGCGGAGAATTTTCCCACGCGTATTTTATTCTTTCCGAGGATAAGGACGCGGTGGATACCTTGTTTTCCCTGATCGCGATGCGCGCTTACTGCGAGGACGCCTGCGGCACGTGCAAAGAATGCAGAAAGATCTTGCTTCGCAGCAAACCCGACGTCAAGTATCTCGCGGAAGGAAACGAAAACTTTTCCGTAAAAGAAATGACCGAAGTGACGGAAGACGCGGGCTTGACTTCGTTCGAAGGCGGGAAAAAGCTGTACTTTTTCAAGAATTTCGAGTGCGTTTCCGAGCAATCGCAGAATAAACTGTTGAAGACGCTCGAAGAGCCGTTTCCCGGCGTGCATTTTATATTGAGCGCAGCTTCCGCGGCGACCGTTCTTCCGACCGTTACGTCGCGCGTAAAGCAGATCGTTTTGTCTGCGTTTTCCGAAGAAAGCATCAAAGAAGGTTTGGTCGCTTCGGGTGTGGAAGAAGAGAAAGCCGAGCGGGGGGCGAGGCTGTCGCAGGGCAGTTTTACGAAGGCGCGGGCGTTCGCGGCGGACGAGGATTTCGCGCGCCACGCAAGCGAAGCGGCGGATCTTTTGGTCGGGCTGAAAAGCAGCGCGGACGTCCATAATTATCTGAAAAATCCGATTTTTTCGAAAGAAAGGATCCTTTCGACGCTTTCGATGATCGAGCTTGTCTTTTCGGACGTGATCCGTCATCACGCGGGGCTTCCGGTCGCGCTTCGCGAAAAGGAACCCGAGATCGGGAAGATCGCCGAGATGTACTCGCTTTCCGCGGCGGGAGAGGCGATGAACGTAACTTTGAAATGCCGCGAGCGTTTGAAGGCGAATTGCATCGCGATGAACGTAGCGGATTATTTAATGCTGAAACTGGTGGAGGTAAAATACAAATGCCGATGATCGCATATGTGAAATTCGATAATAACAATAAGGTCTATTCGTTCGACGCGGGCAGCGAATCCTACGCCGTGGGCGACGTCGTCATCGTCGAGACCGCGAAAGGGCTTGAAATGGGGCAGATCACCCGTGAATGCGAAACGGTGGACGAGGAAAATTGCCCGAAAGAGCTCAAAAAGGTGCTCCGCAAGGCGTCTTACCGCGATTTCGAAAGCGCGAAAAAGGCGAAAGAGTCCGAGCCGCGCGCCTTACAGATCGCGCGCGACAAAGCGGTCGCACTCGGGGTAAATATGAAATTCATCTCCGCCGAAGTCTCCTTCGATTCCAAACGCGTCGTCTTGTGTTTCGTTTCGGAAGAAAGGGTGGACTTCCGCGAACTCGTCAAGGAGCTTGCGAGCGCGCTTCACGCCCGCATCGAGCTTCGCCAGCTTTACGAGCGTGACGACGTAAAGCAGCGCGGCGCTCTCGGAATGTGCGGAAGGGAATGTTGCTGCCGCGCGTACTTGAAGGATTTCGAGAAAGTCACCGTCAAAATGGCGAAGGTGCAAGGACTTTCCCTGAACCCGACCAAGATCAGCGGGATCTGCGGGAAATTGATGTGCTGCTTGAAGTACGAAAACGAGTATTACGCGGAAGTTTTTAAGCAAATGCCCAAGGTGAACGCGAAAGTCGTTACGCCGGACGGCCCCGCGGTCGTCGAGTCCAACGATATGTTGAAGAAGATCGTGACCTGCAAGGTTTTCGTGGACGATACCTACGTCATCAAAAAGTTTCCGCTCGAAGAGATCAAGATCGTTAAAGCGCCTCAGCAGCAGGGAAACCACAAGAAAGAGCAGGAAGACGAGGGCGACGAGGAATAAGCGCGAAAGAGAAAAGCGACGTATGAAAAACGAGAGGGCGTTCCTCTCGTTTTTTTATCGTTCTCCGTTCAAAAGTTTTTTCCGCGCTTTCCAGTCGGGCATATGCAGGGATAAAAACCCGTAAAAGGCGGCGTCGTGCCCGTGATAAAGGAAATGCGTGAGTTCGTGCAGGACGACGTACTCGATCGCTTTCGGATCGGTTTGGATCAGATTTTCGTTTAAGGTGATCTTTGCTTTTTTATAGGCGCAACTGCCCCAAAGAGAGCGCATCGCGCGGATGCGTATTTCGGGGCGCGCGACCTTCCTTTTTTCGAAAACGGGCATCCAGCGATCGACGTAAGCGCAGAGCAGATCCTCTAAAACGAGGCGGCGGCTTTCTTTGAAAACGCGCGTGGCGACGGCGTCGTCCGTCGGGTCTTTCAGGCGAAGACGGATCTCGTAGGGATCGTCGAAAAAGCGGGTCTCGTTTTTCGCGGCTTTTTCCCGCCGCAGGACGCGCTTTTGACCCAAGAAGAAGACGAACGATCCGTCCGCGAGGGTGGGGGAAACGCTCGGATCCTCTCGGTTCTCACGCTTCGCGAGCTGTCGTTCGAGCCAGCGCCGTTTCTCACTCAAAAAGCGTTCGATCTTCTCTTCGCTCGTCCGCTTCGGGACGGAAAGAGTGATCGCGCCCTCTCGCGAGACGCGCAGATAGATGTTTTTGATGGATTTTCGGAAAAGGGTGACGGGGCGGTTTCGTCCGAGAAGGCAAACAAAGATCGTTTGCGTCTCGGAAGGTAGTTTCGAAAGGGGAAGGGCGCGTCGCATCACGGGAAAAAGCTCCGTTCAGAGAAAATCAGATCGAACCCTTTACGATCCGTTCGAAGGGAAGAGGTTTCTTTTTGAATTCCTCGCTTGATTCGATCAATCCGTGATTCAACATGCTGAACGAGGCTGTCGCCGAAACGATGATATGATCCCAAAGTCGGATCCCGAAAAAGAAAAGCGATTGCGCGAGCGTGTTCGTCGAGAGGATGTCCGCGTTGCTGGGGTATAAGTCCCCGCTCGGGTGATTATGAGCTAAGATCACGATCTTCGCGTCGCATTGGATCGCGAGTCGGACGAGCTCCTCTCGGTTTACGGCGACGGCGTTTCCGCTTCCTTCCGCAAGATCGCAGATCCGAAGGACTTTGCCTTTGTCGCCCAAGAAGAGGCAGACAAAACGTTCCGTGGGAAGCTTTCCGATCCTACGGATCGCATATGCCGAAGCGTCTTCCGCGTTATGCAAGATCAATTTCGGGGCTTCCGCCGAGTAGACGTACAATTCGGGTAACGTGTGAAGAAAGAGCGCGGCGTTTTTCGAGACGCCTTTGATTTTCGAAAGCTCGTCGACGCTTGCGTCGAGGACGCCGTTCAACGAGCCGAAGGTTTCGATGAGTTCATGCGCGATGGGATTCGTGTCGCGGCGGGGGACGAAAGGATATAAAAGATATTCGAGTTTTTCGTGATCCGCCAAGACTCGAATGCCGAATTTCTCGATCTTTTCGCGGAGCCGCGCCCGATGCCCGTCGTGCATGTTCGTTTTCATCGTTTCGATCAGAGGGTGACGCCCGTTTTCAAAAGCGCGATCTGCTTGTCGCCGCGCGTTTCGCAGGAGGTGGGCTTTCCTTCCGCGACATCCAAAAGCTCGTTATAAAGCGCGAGAACGGCGTCGTCCGTCGGCGTTCCGAATAAAATATCGCCCGCGTTGAAGTCGATCCAACCGCTTTTCTTTTCCGCAAGCGCGGAGTTCGAGGATATCTTGACGGTGGGGACGATCGAGCCGAGCGGCGTTCCTCTTCCCGTCGAGAACATAATCGCGTTCGCGCCCGCCGCGGCGAGCGTCGTGCAGGCAATGATATCGTTTCCGGGGCTTTCGATGACGTTGAGCCCGGTTTCCGTCGCTCTTTCGAGTTCGGAAAGGACGGCTTTGACTTCGCCTTTTCCCGATTTTTGGACGCAGCCGAGAGATTTTTCTTCGAGGGTCGTGATCCCGCCTTTTTTGTTGCCGGGGGAGGGGTTTTCGTAGACGTTTACGCCGTGCGAACCGTAAAACTCTTTCCACTTATTGACGAGGTCGGCGATCGCGCGGAAAACGGTTTCGTCCTTCGCGCGCTCCATCAAAGTTTGCTCCGCTCCGAAGACTTCGGGTGTCTCCGCGAGAATGACTTTCGCGCCGCAGACTTCGAGAAGATCCGCGACTCTTCCGATCAGATAGTTCGCGGTGATCCCGGAAAAGCCGTCGCTTCCGCCGCATTTGACGCCGAAAGTCAATTCGGCAAGGGGCGTTTTCTCTCTCTTGTCGTTCTTCGCGACCGAGTAAAGCTCTTCGAGCAGGCGCAAGCCTTCGACTTCTTCATCTTCGACTTCCTGCGCGACCAAGAAGCGGACGCGTTCTCCGTCCGGAACGACGGCGCGCAAGTCTTCCATTCTGTTTTCTTCGCAGCCGAGCCCGAGGAAAAGAGCGCCGCCGCAATTCCCGTTTTTCGCGAGATTGACGAGCATCGTGCGCGTCCTCGTCAGATCGTCGCCGAGTTCGGAGCAACCGACGCGGTGGGTAAGGACGACGACGTCGTCCACCTGCATTTCGCCTTTGTGTTTTTCTTTGAACGCGCGGGCGATGTTTTCCGCACTGCCCGCGATGCAGCCGACGGTCGGGACGATATAAAGCTCGTTGCGAATCCCCGCGACGCCGTTTCCGCGGCGGTACGCCATGACGGAGTTTCTTTCGGGCATGGGGGGAAGAGTGGGGAGCTTTTTCTCGTAGACGTAGGTCAACGCTTCCGCGGTCAGCGCGCTTTGAAGATTATGCGTGTGGACGAAATCGCCCTTTTTGATATCTTCGGTCGCCACGCCGATCGGGTAGCCGTACTTGATGATCTTTTCGCCTTTTTTGACGTCTTTCAAGGCGATCTTGTGACCCATGGGAAAATCGCCGAGGGGCTTTTTCAGCACCCCGACGTTATCTTTTTCGTTCAAAATGATGAGATCGTTCATAAAGTTTTCAGCGTCTCGCGGATCTCGCCCTTTTTAATGGCTTTGACGTACGCCAAAGAATCGGTGAACACGCCTTCTTTTTCTTCGAGATCCATTCCCCAGAAAGCTTCGTTGCGGATAAACGCTTCGTACTTCTTTTCAAAGGGGAGCGACGAGGAGAAGAACACTTTGACCGATTCGTCGTCGTTGATCTTGAACTCGGGATCGTCGTACAGGCAGAAAAGCGCGGCGAGCGCGAACAGCATACGTTTGCGGTTATTCTTATCCGCGGCGAGGAAGGAAGGCAAAAGTCTGGTCTTCCACTTGGAAACGCTGTTCAGAATGATGGACATAAACAGGTGATCGATATAGGGGTTCGAGAAACGCTCCAACACCGCTTTTTTGAAAGCGAGAAGGGCGTTTTTATCCATATCGATCGTCGGGATGATCTCTTCGTTCGCAAGCGCGTCCGCATAAGCGAAGAGGTCTTTGTCGTTGACCGCGTCGCGGACGATCTCCACGCCCGCGAGAAGGGAGATCGGAGCAAGGGCGGTATGAAGCCCGTTCAGGATCTTGACCTTTCTTTCGCGATAGGGTTTAACGCTCGTCGTAAAGATAACGCGCGGATCTTTCAGGAACGGGAGCTTTTCTTTCAAAGACTCGTCGCCTTCGATGACGAGAGAGAGGAAAGCTTCGCCGACGGTCAAAAGGGGATCTTCCTCGCCGATCGCGGCAAAATGCTCCGCCGCGTTCGCTCTCGGGAATCCGGGAACGATCTTATCCACGAGGGTGTTATAGACTTTGATGCTCTTTACGAACGCTTTGAATTCTTCTTCGAGCTCCCAAATATCCGCGTATTTCAAGATATAGGATTTCAGGGTCTCGCCGTTCTTTTCGATCAACTCCAAGGGAAGAAGCTCGACTTTTCCTTTTTCGCCGTACTTCTTGAAGCGGGCGTACAGGATCTTCGTGATCTTTGCGGGGAAAGTCCCGAGATCGCCGGTCAAGGTATCCGCCGCGTTAAAAGCGATACCGGCTTCCGTCGTGTTGCTGATGATGACTTTCAGTTCGGGATCGAGATACGCCTTCTCGTAACGATCGAACTCGCGATAGGGGTTTACGCAGTCCTTAACGACGTTCACGAGGGTGTATTCCTTGACGGCTTTCCCGTCCACCTTGCCGCAAACGCAGGTGTGATACGCGCAGTTTCTCTTGCGGAAAATCTCCCAGTTGGGATTATCGATCGGCGTAACGAGGACGACGCTTTCGCCGTCTCCTTTCGCGTCTTGTCTGAGTTGGATCAAGTAGTCGATAAAGCTACGAATGAAATTGCCTTCTCCGAATTGCAATACGGTTGCCATAATTCGCTCCTTTATGATTTTTTTATTAGAAAAATTATACAACTTTCACGCGTCGAATTACAAGCAATTCCGCATTTTTTATGACGGACGCGCCTTTACTCCCGCCGAAGAAAGAATCTCGCCGTCGGATTTTTGCGATCGGGCGCGATTTTTCGGCGCGTAAAAGCGCGAAAAACTCGCTCTTGAAATATGAGAGAATATATTGTATAATATTATTCAACGGCGTTAGTGCACGAGCGCGCGCCGCTAAGAAAGCAAGGAGAATTTATGAAAGTTTTTGTTACGGGCGGTGCGGGATATATCGGAAGTCACACGGTCGTCGAACTCTTGAACGAGGGACACGACGTCGTTATAGCGGATAACCTTTCAAACAGCAGTTACGACGTGATCGAGCGGATCACGGAGATCACGGGAAAGCCCGTAAACTTTTATAAGATCGACGTTTGCGACAAAGAAGCCGTTCGCCGCGTCTTCGAAGAGAACGAGATCGATCTCGCGATCCACTTTGCGGGGTTGAAGGCGGTCGGCGAAAGCGTTCGGGTCCCCTTAAAGTATTACAGAAATAACTTGGACAGCACCCTGACCCTTCTCGAAGTGATGAAAGAAAAGGGCGTCCATAAGATCATTTTCTCTTCGTCCGCGACGGTCTACGGCGATCCCGCGAGCCTTCCGGTCAAAGAGGATTTTCCCCTTTCCACGACCAATCCCTACGGAACGACGAAGCTTTTCATCGAGCGTATTTTGCAGGACGCCGCGGCGGCGGATCCGGACCTCTCCGTCGTCATTCTTCGTTACTTCAATCCCGTCGGCGCGCATGAAAGCGGGCTGATCGGGGAAGACCCCGTCGGGATCCCGAATAACCTGACTCCGTATATCGCGCGCGTCGCGACGGGCGATCTGCCTTGCGTCAACGTCTTCGGTTCGGATTACGACACCAAGGACGGGACGGGCGTTCGCGATTATATCCACGTCGTCGATCTTGCGAAAGGACACGTCGCCAGCTTGAAAAAGCTTTCGGAAGCGGGCGTCCGGATCTATAATCTCGGGACGGGCGTCGGATACAGCGTCTTGGAAGTCATCAAAGCCTTTGAAAAAGCGTGTGGCAAAAAGCTTCCCGTCGTTATGGCGCCGCGCCGCGCGGGCGATATCGCCGCGGTCTATGCGAGCGCGGAAAAGGCGAAGAAAGAACTCGGTTGGGAAGCCAAACTGGGGTTGGAGGAGATGTGCGCGTCACTCTGGCACTTCCGTTGTAAGCGCGGATAGCGGCGCTTATGCTTTTCTACCGCGTCGTTCGCGTCGGTTACGTCCAAGGAGGACGCGCCCTTCCGCTCTCTTGCGGAGCGTTCGCCGAATCACCGCTATCCGCGCTTACAATGGGGGAGCGAAGGAAACCGAAGGGGCGTGCGCGTTAACTTTCGAGCTTACGAGAATCGTTCGGATCCTTTTGAAAGAGAGGAGAAGAAGTCGGGAAAAGGTGCGCTTCGATGGGCGCGCCGGAATAAGAAAATAGTAGAAAGAGGAGATCTTCTATGAAACGAATCCTACTGATCATCGCCGTTGTTATTTTGGTCGGGATCGCGGCAAGCGCTCTCGCTCTCGAATACAACAGCGCAGAGCCCAAGACGGGGACGTTGACGGCGGACAGTATGTTTGAGTTGACCTTGAACAGCACGGCGTCTTCGTCCGTCCGGCTGACTCCGGGCGTGCCTTCCGTCTATCCGCTCGTTTGCGGGTTCGACGGCTCCCCGAGCGCGCCGCAATCCGGAACGGGGAATTTGACGATCACCCTTGCGGACACGATCGTCTGCTCGATGGATCTGATTACCGTGACCGTCTATTCGGACGCGGCTTGCGCCTCGCCGATCGCGGGAAAGACCCAAACGGGCGCGGGGACGATCTCGATCAACGGGATCACTTCCGAAACCACCTACTATATCGCCATTTCCGTGGAAAGCGGTTACGCGGACTCGACGGGGATCGGCGGAACGATTCAATTTGCCTTTACGGATGCTCAATAAGGAGAGGACCGAACTATGAAAAAACTGATTGTTGTACTGATCGTAATCGTATTACTCGCGGGTATCGTCGGAACGTGCGTCGCGCTTTACAAGATGAACGGGTCGCGAGACGTGCAGGTCACCGTCGAAGACCCGGTGGTGACGCTCAGCATCAATAACGCGAGCAACACCGCGGCGCAGACGAACTTTACGCTCGAAGGGTTCAGTCCGAGCGCGCGGCAGAAAACGAAAGACATCACGCTGGACTGCACGAATCCTTCTGCCGCGGGTGACGTCCAAGGCTTATTCACCGTGGCGAAATCCGGCGCGCTCGCTCCTTATATCGACATAACGGTCAACCTTCTGAATTCCGCAGGCGGTTCGCTCGGAGAGAACATCACGCAGGCTTCGATGGGCGACGGAAAGACCTTCGCGCTCAGCGGCAGTCCGCGCTACGTCCGCATTACGGCGTATCTGAATAACGACGGCGTAAATTCTTTCGAGCAGGCTTCCGAGCAGCAAGCGACGATCAGCCTCGGCTGGACGATTGCCGCGACCGCCGCGATCTACGGCGACGAGACGATCTCCTTCCATTTCCTCGAACTCGGCAATAACTACACGGGCGACTGCACCTATATCAAAGCGGGCGACATCGACATTTTGATCGACGCGGGTTCCCGCCAAAACAGCGCGTCGACCATCGCGAATTACGTCAGCGCGGCGGGTCGCTGCACGGACGGAAAACTCGAATACGTCATCGCGACGCACGCCCACCAAGACCATATCGCGGGCTTTACCGACACGAAGAACAACCCCGGTATTTTCTCGCGTTATGAGTGCGGCGTCATCATCGACTTCGCGAGGACGAACGCGACTTCGCAGGTCTATAATAATTACGTTTCTTCGCGCGACGCCGAAGTTCAGGCCGGCGCGACGCACGTTACCGCGCTCCAATGCTATAACAACACGGAAGGCGGATTCAGGACGTACTCTCTCGGCAAGTCGATGAGTATGACGATTCTGTATCAACGCTTCTACGAGAACAACACTTCGGACGAGAACGATTACTCGGTCTGCGTCCTCTTTACGCACGGCGACAAGCACTATCTCTTTACGGGCGACCTCGAAGCCGAAGGCGAAGCGTCTCTCGTCGAGAGCAACGATCTTCCCGAAGTCGAGCTTTTCAAGGCGGGGCATCACGGCTCTTACACCGCGACGACGGACACCCTTCTTTCGGAAATCAAACCGAAGATCGTCTGCGTTTGCTGCTGCGCGGGTTCGGTCGAATATACCTCGAACCTTGCGAACACCTTCCCCTCGCAAGCTTTCGTCAACCGCGTCGCGCCCTATACCGATAAGGTGTACGTCACGACGGTCGGAACCATTCAGCAAAAGATCAAGGACGGCGTCCCCCAAGTGGACAAAAAGGGCAACCCCGTCTATGAAGATACCGGCTTTACCTCGATGAACGGAAATATTACCGTAACGAGCGCGGCGGGGCTGGTGACGGTCACTTGCTCGAATAACGCGACCAAGCTCAAAGATACCGCGTGGTTCCTCGCAAATCGGACGATGCCCGTCGCTTGGGAAGGCGGCGGAGGCGGCGATCCCACGCCTACGGTCGTCTCGATCCCCGCGGCGGATACCACTGCGTTCGCCTATACGGGCTCGGCGCAGACCTATAATATCCCCGCAAACAGCGCGTACACCGTCTCGAATAACGTCCAGACCGCGGTCGGCACGTACACCGTCACCGTCGCGTTGAAGGATAAGACGAACACTTCTTGGTCGGATTCCACGACGGCGGATAAGACCTATACCTTTACGATCGCGAAAGGTACCGTCGCGGAGCCTCAAGCGGATACCACCGCCTTTAAGTACACGGGCTCGGCGCAGACCTATTCGGTCGCGGCGAATGCGAACTATACCGTCTCGAATAACGTTCAGACCGCAGCCGGGACGTATCCCGTTACCGTCTCTTTGAACGAACCCGCGAATTACAAATGGGCTTCGAGCGGCGATTCGGACGATTTGCAATATGCCTTTACGATCGCGAGCCGCACGACGCTCCCGACTTCGAACACCTACGGCAGCGCGGATCTTAAATTCCACTTCCTGCGCGTCGGGTCGAACAGCTTTGCCGATTGCGTGTACGTTCAAGCCGGCTCGGTCGATATTCTGATCGACGCGGGCAGGGCGGCGGCGGATAGCCTTACCGCGATCAAAAACTATCTGAATTCGTCCGGTATGTGCGCGGACGGGACGCTCGAATACGTCGTCGCGACGCACGCTCGCGATTACGCGATCGGCGGCTTCTCGGGCGACAGCGGTATCTTCGCGAGTTATACTTGCGAGACGATCATCGAATTCCCGAACAAGAAGACCACGGGCACGTTCTATAACAATTACGTTACCGCGAGAAACGCCGAAGTTCAGGCGGGCGCGAATTACTACACCGCGCTCCAATGCGTAAACGAGACGGACGGCGCGCAAAGCACCTATAATCTCGGCAACGGAATGTATATGTCCGTCCTGTATCAGTACTATTACGATCGCACCGCGAGCGGCGACAACGACTATTCGATCTGCTTGCTCTTTACGCACGGAAGCAAACACTTCCTCTTTACCGGTGATCTCGAACTCGGCGAGTCTTCTCTCGTCGCGGGGTACGATCTGCCCAAAGCCGATCTCTTCAAAGCGGGCAACGAAGGCGGCGACGCGTCCTCTTCCGCGGCGCTCCTCGCCGCGATCGATCCCGAGATCGTCGTCGTAAGCGCGTACGTTACGGACGGCTCCGCGCTCTCGCAGAATTGGATCGACAGGGTCGCGACCTATACCGACGCCGTCTACGTCACGGGTAAGACCACGACGGGCGGCAACGCGATGAACGGCAATATCGTCGTCACGAGTTCGGCGGGCAACGTTACGGTTTCCTGCTCGAATAACGACACCCTTTTGAAAGATACCGCTTGGCTCTCCTCCAACCGCGAGATCCCCGAGGCGTGGGTGGGGCAAGGCGGCAACGCGCCGACGCTCGTCTCGATCCCCGCGGCGGATACGACCTCGTTCGTCTATAACGGGCAAGAGCAAACCTATTCGATCGCGGCGAACGATGCCTACACCGTTACGAACAACGCGAAGACCGCGGCGGGCGCGTACACCGTCACCGTCGCTTTGAAAGACAAAGTAAATACCGCGTGGTCGGATTCCACGACGGCGGATAAAGAGTTTCCGTTCGTGATCGAAAAGGCCTCGGTCGCGGAACCCGCGGCGGACGCCACCGTCTTTAAGTACAACGGCTCGGCGCAGACCTACAATCTCGCCGCGAACGCGCTTTACACGATCTCGAATAACCTTACCCAAACGGATATGGGGCATTATCCCGTCTCGATCACCTTGACCGACGGCGCGAACTATAAGTGGGCGGCGAGCGGCAATTCGGACGCGCTGACGTATGATTTCACGATCAACGGGAAGACCGCTCTTCCGAAAGACGGCGCGGTCGGTTCGGGAACGATGACTTTCCATATCCTGAACATCGCGAACAACTCTTACGGAAACTGCGTGTACGTCAAAGCGGGTGAGACGGATATTTTGATCGACGCGGGCAAGTCGACGAGCTTGAACGAGATCAAATCCTACCTCTCCGGCAAAGTTACGGATAATAAATTCGAGTACGTCATCGCGACGCATCCGCACCAAGACAATATCGGCGGATTTGCGGCGGATAACGGCATCTTCGCTTCTTTCGATATCGACACGCTCATCGATTTCCCGAGCACGAACCAAGGCGCGGCTTTCTACGCGACGACCTACGTCAACGCGCGCGCTTCGAAAGTCGGCGCGGGGATGACGCATTACACCGCGCTCCAATGCGTAAACGAGACGGACGGCGCGCAAAGCACCTATAATCTCGGCGACGGAATGTATCTGTCGATCCTTTATCAAGGCGGCTACGAGAGCAATTCCTCGAACTATAACAACGATTCGGTCTGCGTCCTCTTTACGCACGGCGACAGGCATTTCCTCTTTACCGGCGACCTCGAATCGACGGGCGAAACTTCTCTCGCGGCGAATAACCTGCTCCCGACCGTCGACCTCTTTATGATCGGCGACCAAGGCAGTTCGAGCTCGGCGGGGACGACCCTGCTTCAAAAGATCAGTCCTTCGATCTTCTGCGTCAGCGGCTACGCGAAAGCCTCCGACAAGCCCAATCAGACCTTGATCAACCGCATCGCGGCGTACAGCGACAGCGTCTACGTGACCGGGCAGTATGCGGACGGGACTTCGACGGTGATCCCCCTGAACGGTAATATCACCGTTACGAGCGCGCCCGCCGGGATTTCGGTCGCGGGGTCCAACAGCAGCGCAAAACTCAAAGATACCGCTTGGTTCCGAGCGAACCGCACGATGCCTACGGGCTGGACTGCGGGGGAGAATTTGACTCTCGTCTCGATTCCCGCGGCGGATAATACCTCGTTCGTCTATAACGGTCAGGAGCAGACGTACAATATCCCGGCGAACGAAGCCTACACCGTTACGAATAACGTAAAGACCGCGGCGGGCGCGTACACCGTCACTGTCGCTTTGAAAGACAAGGTCAATACCGCGTGGTCGGATTCCACGGTCGGGGATAAGACCTACGCGTTTACGATCGATAAGGTCTCGGTCGCGGAACCCGCGGCGGACAGCACGGTCTTTATGTATAACGGCGCGCAACAGACTTATAACCTCGCCGCGAACAACCTTTACACGATCTCGGGCAACACGCAGACGGCGATGGCGCATCATGTCGTCTCGGTCGCGCTCAAAGACACCGCGAATTATAAGTGGGCGACGAGCGGCGATTCGAACGCCTTGTCTTACGACTTTACGATCAACGGAAAGACCGTCATTCCCCACGCCGACACCTACGGTTCAAGTTCGATGACCTTCCATATTCTTCGCCTCGACGGCGGGTCCTACGGCGAATGCGTGTACGTCAAAGCGGGCGAGACGGATATTTTGATCGACGCGGGCAAAAACGCAAACGCGGCTTCGATCAAAGCGTACGTCGATCAATATTGCACGGACGGCATTCTCGAATACGTCATCGCGACCCACGGTCAGCAAGTCAATATCGAAGGCTTTACGACGATTGGCGACAAGGCGGGTATTTTCGATCTCTATCAGGTCGGAACGATCATCGAGTTTGCGGGACACGGTTTGGCGGACGCCTCCGCGACGGTGGTGAACTATTACGCCGCGCGCGATGCGGAAGTCGCCGCGGGCGCCGTCTGCTACACCGCGGATCAATGCGTAAACGGGCAGGGCGGCGCGCAGAGCACCTATTCTCTCGGCACGGGAATGTATATGTCGATCCTGTATCATTCGGTCAGCGATCACGTCGGCGATATCAGCGATATCGACAGCTTCTCGGTCAGCGTCCTCTTCAATCACGGCGATAAGTACTTCCTCTTTACGGGCGATCTGGAAGCGGCGGGCGAAGCGTCCCTCATCGCGAATAACCTGCTCCCCGAAGTAGCGCTGTTCAGAGCGGGCGATCAGGGCAGAGCGGACGGAACGAGCGCCGCGCTTCTCTCGGTCATCAAACCCGAGATCGTCGCGATCAGTGCTTCGATTCCGGGCGCGACAAACGCCAATCCGGTCGATCAGTCGACGGTCGACAATATCGCCACTCAGACGGATCAAGTGTACGTCACCGGATATAGCACGACGGGTTCGTACGCGATGAATGGGACGATCGTCGTTACGAGTTCCGCGGGCAACGTCTCCGTAAATTGCGAACTCAACAATAATCTGTTGAAGAACAACGCTTGGTTCCAAAGCCATCGGACGACGCCCGCTTCGTGGCAAGCAAATTAAAAACGCTTGCAAACGGGGAAAGCGCGTGTTATAATCAATTTATAAATCAAAATTTTTTTGATAAAGGAGAAAAACTATGGCTACCAAGAAGAAGAACTCTTACGGCTTCGGCAGAATCGTTGACTTGATTCTCGCGATCATCCCCATCACGAACATTATTTTGGGTATCGTAAAGCGTATTCAAAGCAAGAACTATATCGGCGCGATCTTGAATTTCTTCCTTGCTCCGTTGTTCTACATCGTCGACCTTATCACGGTCATCGTCTTTGACGAGCTCAAACTTCTCGCGTAGTCTTATGATTAAAAACGGCTTTTACTATTACGCATATTATTTTGTTGCGGAGCTTTAATGGTATCGGCTGTTTTTAGCGTGTGAAGAACTTGTAAGCGGTCGAACCATTCGGCCGCTTTTATTTTATTAAAGAAATGCGCCCGCGCGGGCGAAAAGGAGAAATTATGATCATCGTTATCAAAAAGCAACACGACGAATCGCAATACAAACATCTGACCGAATGGATCAAATCCCTCGGTCTCAAAACCGATATCAGCGAAGGCGAAAACAGCCTCGTTATGGGGCTCGTCGGCGACACGAGCCGCGTCGATATCGATCTCGTCCGTTCGTTGGATATCGTCGAGGACGTCAAGCGCATCCAAGAACCGTTCAAAATGGCGAATCGCAAATTCCACCCCGAAGATACCGTCGTCTCCGTCGGCGGCGCGGTGTTCGGCGGCGGTCACTTTACTTATATCGCGGGGCCTTGCTCGGTCGAGAACGAAAAGCAGATCGTCGAGGTCGCCCAAGCAGTGAAAAAGGCGGGCGCGAAGATGCTTCGCGGCGGCGCGTTCAAACCGAGGACGTCGCCTTACGCCTTCCAAGGCTTGCGCGACGAAGGCATTCGCCTGCTTCTCCTCGCGAAGAAAGAGACGGGGCTTCCGATCGTTACCGAGATTATGAGCGAGACGCATATCGATCTTTTCCGCGACGTGGACGTCGTCCAGATCGGCGCGCGCGATATGCAGAATTTCGAACTTTTGAAAGCGGTCGGCAAGATGGGTAAGCCCGTCGTGTTGAAGCGCGGTATCGCCGCCACCATTCAAGAATGGTTGATGAGCGCGGAGTACTTAATGAGCGAAGGTTGCCACGATATCGTCCTTTGCGAAAGAGGAATCCGTACCTATGAGACGGCGACGCGAAACACCTTGGATATCAGCGCGATTCCCGTCTTAAAAGAACTGACGCACCTTCCCGTGATCGTCGATCCGAGTCACGCGAGCGGCGTCGCGCGTTACGTCAAACCGCTCGTTAAAGCGGCGGCGGCGGCAGGCGCGGACGGCGTTATGATCGAAGTGCATAACGATCCGCCGAGAGCTTTGTGCGACGGCGCGCAATCGTTGCGTCCCGAGCAATTCAAAGAAGTCGTGGACGAAGCGGATCTCGTCGTCAAAGCGGTGGGGAAGACGGTATGATCAAAAAAATCGGCATCGTCGGTCTCGGGCTGATGGGCGCCTCGTTCGGCAGGCTCCTCGTTCGGGAAGGATATGAAGTTTTCGGATGGGATAGATCTCCGTCCGTTATGGAAAAAGCGCTCCTCGCGAAAGCCTATTCGGAGCCTTTGACGAAAGAGACCGCGAAAACGTTGGATCTCCTCGTTATTGCGATCTATCCGCGCGATTTCGAAGAAGCGGCGAGGGCTTACCTCCCCTTTATGAAAGAGGGCGCGGCTGTCCTCGATTTCTGCGGCGATAAGCGCGTCGTAACCCGCGCGATGAAGAAACTTTCCGCGGAATATCCGTCCGTCTTTTTCTGCGGCGGGCATCCGATGGCGGGCAGAGAGTACAGCGGCGTGGAGCATAGTTCCGTCCGCTTGTTCGACGGCGCGTCGATGATCTTCGTCCCCGTGACGGAGAATCTTTTCGCGCTTTCCGAACTCAAAAAGTTCTTTATGGATCTCGGTTTCGGCGGCGTCGTCGTTACGACGGCGGAGAATCACGATAAAATGATCGCCTACACGTCTCAGCTTTGCCATATCGTTTCCAATGCGTTTATCAAGAGCGAGACCGCGAAGACGCACGGCGGATATTCGGCGGGCAGTTACCGCGACCTGACGCGCGTCGCGAGGCTTTCTCCCGATATGTGGAGCGCGCTGATGACGGATAACGCGGAATATCTGAAAGAAGAGCTCGACGGGTTGATCCGCAATTTGCAAAAGTATTCCGACGCGCTCGGCGCGAAGGATGAGACCGCGCTCCGCGACCTTCTCGCGGAAGGGGATCAAATCAAACGGGAGATCGATAAAAAATGAAAATCGCGCTTTCTCCTTCTTCTCTTGCGGGTGCGATCGACGCGCCTCTCTCGAAATCGTACGCGCATCGCCTTTTGATCGCGGCGGCGCTTTCGGGCGGCAGCCTTCGTTTCGGCGATTCCGCGGACGCGTTTCACACCGCCACGGGGCTTTCCGAGCTCGGATTCGCCGCGGACTTCTCGGGCGATTCCGTTCGCTTCGGCGCTTTTAAGAAGAAAGAGGGCGTTTCTCTCGTCCACGTCGGCGAGAGCGGCAGCACGCTTCGTTTTCTGCTTCCCTTGGCGGCGGCGCTCGGCGTGAGCGCGGAATTCGTCGCGGAGGGAAGGCTCGGAGAGCGGCCGATGGGCGCGCTCGTCTCTTGCCTCGCGTCTCACGGAGTCACCGCGACCGCGCTTTCCGTTTCCGGTCGGCTCGCTTCGGGTCTGTTCGAGATCGACGCGACGGTCAGTTCGCAATTCGTAACGGGGCTTTTGATGGCGCTTCCGATCCTTTCGGGCGACAGCGAGCTCAGGCTCGTCGGCAAGCTCGTTTCTTCGCCCTACGTCGAGATCACGCTCGAAGTGCTTCGACAGGCGGGGATCGAGATCGAAAAAAATGGCGGTTCTTTCTTGATTCGAGGGAATCAAACCTATCGACTCGAAACGTCCGTCGTTCAAGGCGACTATTCGGGCGCGGCGTTCTTTTTGGCGGCGGGCGCGCTCGGAGAGGGCGTCTCCGTCCGAGGGCTTACTCCGTCTTCCGCGCAGGGAGATAAAGCGATCGTATCCGTCTTGAAGCAAGCGGGCGCGGTCGTCAAGGAAGAAAACGGGGCCGTTACCGTTCGCAAAGGGGAAATGCGCCCCTTTACGGTGGATATCGAAAAGATCCCCGACCTCGCGCCGATCCTGTCCGTCGTCGCGGCGTTTTTGCCGGGCGAGAGCGTCCTTGAAAGCGTGGCTCGGCTGAAAGATAAAGAAAGCGACCGCCTGCTTGCAATCCGCGATATGCTGAAAAAAGCGGGGATCCGCTCGGAAGAAGAGGGCGATTCGCTCCGCATCTTCGGCGGAAAACCGAGGGGCGCGGCGTTCGGCGCATTTTCCGATCACCGAATGGCGATGTCGGAAGCCGTCCTTGCGGCGTTTGCGGAAGGAAACAGCGAGATCGACGACGGCGCTTGCGTTAAAAAATCGTACGCGGCGTTTTGGCGCGATTACGAAACGTGCGGAGGTAAGTATGAAGTGGAAAGGTGACGTCATATCGTTTGAAGTCTACGGAACGTCCCACGCGCCCGAAGTCGGCGTGCGGGCGAAAGGTTTTCCCGCGGTTTCGCTCGACGGGGAAAGACTCGCGCGCTTTATGGAGCGCCGCAAGGCGAAAAACTCCGTCTATTCGACGAAGCGGATCGAAGCGGACGCGCCCGAGATCACGGTTGGCGGGGAATTTTGCGCGATCATCAAAAATTCGAACGTTCGCAGCGGCGATTACTCCGAGCTTTTCGGGATCCCCCGTCCTTCTCACGCCGATTACGCGGCGCACCTTATGGACGGCAGGCTCGATTTCTCGGGCGGCGGCGAATTCAGCGGCAGATTGACCGCGCCTCTTTGCGCGCTCGGTTTCGCGGCGAAGGAACTCTTGGCGGAAAAGGGCGTGCGCGTGTCCGCGTGGGTCCGCTCGATCGGGAAAGCGCAGGGCGCAAGCTACGAAAGCGGGTTGACCGAAGAAATGCTCTCCGCGGGGGAGAAAGGAATTTGGGCGCCCGAAGGCGAAAAGGAAATGCTTGAAGAGGTCGAAAGAGCGGCGGCGGAAAAAGATTCGGTCGGCGGCGAGATCCAATGCGCGGCGACGGGGCTCCCGGGAGCGATCGGCGGCGGGGTCTTCGGCTCTCTCGAAGGGAAGATCGCTTCGCTTTGCTATCTGATCCCCGCGGTCAAAGGCGTTTCGTTCGGAAAGGGTTTCGCGCTCGCCGAAATGCGCGGCTCGGAGGCGAACGATCCGCTGCGCGTTGTCGGCGGCGAGATCAGGATCGTTAAGAACGACGCGGGCGGGATCAACGGCGGACTCAGCAACGGGAACCCCGTGACCCTCTCCGTCGCGTTTCGTCCCACGCCCTCGATCGGAAAAGCGCAGAACTCGGTCGATCTCCGGACGAAAACCGATCGGACGATCGAGATCAAAGGGCGTCACGACGCGTGTATCGTGCCGCGGGCGGTTCCCGTCGTCGAATCGGCGGTCGCGATCGCGCTTTTGGACGCGCTTCTCGCAAGCGAGCGAGCGAAATGCGAAAATAGGGCGGGCGATCTCGACGCGCTCAGAACGCAAATAGACGAAGTGGATCAAGAGCTTTGCGCGCTTTTGTCGCGGCGATTTGATGTCGTTCGCGCGATCGGAGAAGTCAAAAAGGAAAAGGGCCTTCCCGTCTTGAACGAGGCGCGGGAAAAAGCCGTCCTCGAAAAGGTTCGCGCCCGCGCGGAAAAGGCGGACGAGGCGGACGCTTTCGCCGCCGTCTATCAGACGATCATGACGGAAGCGAAGAAACTTGAAAAGTAAAGAAGCATTTCCGTATAAATCTTTGCAAAGTTCATCGTGACTCCTGCGATCCGAATATGCGGGAACCGCTTGAAGAGCGGTTCGAAGGGGTATTCCGATTTGAGAAAAGAATGGATATTGAAAAGATCCGCTTAGTATGGAAGACAAAGAAAAGAAGTACGATAATAAGTTTTTGCTCGAAAGGCAACTCGAAACGATCAAGATTTTTTACGAGCGCAATCTTTTATCGAAAGAACAGTACGAATTTGAGGTTCGGACGTTGACGACGAGAATCAAAACGGACGAGAAAAAGGAGTCATAAAAGTATTCCGTCGGGGTGGTTTTCGGAGCGGAAAATCGCCCCTATTTTTGTGTAGCCAATGATTTTTCGGCGATTTCAGGTTCGCAAAACACATCAAAGCTCGGCGATGAACCGAGCTTTTTTTGGGAGCCGCTAACCGGACTTGCAACCGGTGACCTCGTCCGCGTCGCGTTTTCGTCCGTCGGGCAGGGCGTGCGCGTTGCTTCGCCCTATCGGTGACTCCTAAAATGCTCCTTCTCCCCAAGATATCTGCTGATATCTCGGGGTCCCCTTCTATTACGTAACCGTCCTTGGTAAAGACTCGGGCAAAGAAAAAGCACCCTCAAAGAGAGTGCTTATCTTGGAGCTGCTAACCAGACTTGAACTGGTGACCTCGTCCTTACCAAGGACGTGCTCTACCGACTGAGCCATAGCAGCGAACAACTGTCTTATTATATATTCGTTTAGGGGGTTTGTCAATAGAAAAAGCGAGATTTCGGACAAATTGTCCCCGAAAACAAGACGCGCGGGGCAATTTTTGTTTTTGCGCCGCGCGTTTTGTTTGATTTTTTAAAAATCGCTCGATTATTTTTCTTCGGGATCTTCGGTCGAAGACTCTTCCGAGGGGAGTTCGACGTACTCTTTTTCGGCGGGAGCTTCTCCGCTTTCAAACCCGAAAACGTCGCTTTCCGAGGAGCCGTTTTCCGCGCTTGCGTCTTCGGAAGAGGTAGCCGAGGGTTCGTCGAAAAGATCGCTGCGCGCGGCTTTGAGCTCATCGTAGAAATGCGCTCTCGCCATCGAGTGATAGGCGGCGACCCAAAGCCCGCCTACGCCGAGGCAGAGCAAGCCGACGATGTACCAACCGATAAAGCTGAGGTCGAGAAGGAAAAGCTTTCCTTTGTAGCCGCGCATCATTTCGCTCGAAAGATCGAGGCATCGGCGCCATTCTTTATCCGAATCGTCTTGTTGAATATAGAACGCCATCGAATACGCATAGGCTTTAATGATTCCCGGGACGATGAGGAGCAAGGTCCAAAGGAAGATGAAGAGGTTGCGAAGGAATCCGAGAAGAATGGTGTTCGTAAAATCTTCTTTGAATCTGAGGAACAGATCTTTAAAGTCGATCTTCTTGTCGCCGCGCGCGACTTTGACTTCGAGGCGCGAAAGTCCGTACGCCATCGGCCCCGCGATGACGATGGATGCGATGGAGAAGATCCAGCCGATCGCGAATTTCGCCTTTCCGGGA